>NZ_JBEXKU010000063.1:0-46352 GCF_040609575.1 Streptomyces sp. NPDC004647
CCCTGTGGGGCGGGTCCCCGGGCGGGGGGGGGGGGGCCGGGGGCGCCCCCCCCCCCCCGGCGGCCCCCCCCCCCCCCGGGCGGCCCCCCCCGGCCAGGTCGTTTCGTCGTCTCGGTACCTGACTGGGACGCCGGAGACTTCCCTCGCCGAAAGGGTGCGGGGGAAGGACCCGGCCCTGAAGAAAGCGCGCCGTTCCGGGCGGACGCCTGAGCCTCGCTCATCCCAGTCCCTCGATGGCGGCGAACCCCCGTCCGAGCGCCGGGCTGGGCCCGTGCACCGGCCCGGCACACGCCGGAGGCGGCCGCGCGGCCTCCGCCCTGCCGAGCGCGCCCACTCCCCGAGCAACGATCCCCACCGAACGGGTGTGCCGCACAGGCGACCGGTTCGGCGCGCCGAGTGGCACGGGTGGCCGGGGGTGGGGAAGGTGGCCGGGGGGCTGCTTGCGCTCCGGCCACCAGAGGCGGCCGGACCCGACCTGGAGGCACCGATGCCCGAAGTCACCGTCCCCTACCAGCCCGGCACACCCTGCTGGATCGACCTCGTGGCCCCGGATCAGCAGGCCGCCCTGGACTTCTACGGCGAACTGTTCGGCTGGACCGGTGAGATCGGCCCGGCCGAGACCGGCGGATATGCGGTGTGCTCACTCCACGGCCGGCCGGTCGCCGGCATCATGTCGGCGGAGGCCATGGGCGAACAGCCCGCGCCACCCACCGTATGGACCACCTACTTCGCCTCCGCGAACGCCAACGCCACCGAGCAGGCGGTCACCGGCAACGGCGGCACCGTGCTGTCGTCGGCCATGGACGTGATGGATCTCGGGCGGATGCTCGTGGCAGCCGATCCCACCGGAGCGGTCTTCGGCGTCTGGGAGCCGCGGGACTTTCTCGGCGCGGGCATCGTCAATGAGCCCGGCGCGCTGATCTGGAGCGAGCTCAACACCGAAGACCGCGAGGCGGCAGGGGCGTTCTACTCCGCGGCGCTCGGGATCGAGGTCTCCGCGATGGAGGGCGCCGAGGACTACTTCGCGCTCGCCGTGAACGGCCGCACGGTCGGCGGTCTCAACCCGATGCGCGGGGACACACCGTCCGGCACCCCCGCGCACTGGATGACGTACTTCTCGGTCGGGAACACCGACGACTGCGTCGCGAAGCTGTCCTCCACGGGCGGTTCGGTGCTCCGGGCTCCGTTCGATATGGCGGCGGGGCGGATGGCGGTGGTCACGGATCCGCAGGGAGCCGTCTTCTCCGTCATCGACTCGACCGGCCCGACCCCCGCCTGACGGACTGACACAGGAGCCGCAGATCGCAGCCCGGGAACGCCCGAGGGCGGCACCCCCCGCGATGGGGGTGCCGCCCTCGGTCGTACAGCTGGAACAGCCGATCCGTACGAGCCGGATCAGAAGTCCATGTCACCGCCCGGCATGCCGCCGCCCGGCGCGGCCGCGCCGGCCTTCTCGGGCTTGTCGGCGATGACGGCCTCGGTGGTGAGGAAGAGCGCGGCGATGGACGCGGCGTTCTGCAGCGCCGAGCGCGTCACCTTGGCCGGGTCGATGATGCCCTCGGCGACCAGGTCGACGTACTCGCCGGTCGCGGCGTTGAGGCCGTGACCCGGGGTCAGGTTGCGCACCTTCTCCACAACGACGCCGCCCTCGAGGCCGGCGTTGACCGCGATCTGCTTCAGCGGGGCCTCCAGGGCCAGGCGTACGGCCTGGGCACCGGTGGCCTCGTCGCCCTCGAGCTCGAGCTTCTCGAACACGGAGACGGTCTGCAGCAGAGCCACGCCACCACCGGCGACGATGCCCTCCTCGACAGCGGCCTTGGCGTTGCGCACCGCGTCCTCGATGCGGTGCTTGCGCTCCTTGAGCTCGACCTCGGTCGCGGCGCCGGCCTTGATGACGGCCACGCCGCCGGCCAGCTTCGCGAGGCGCTCCTGGAGCTTCTCGCGGTCGTAGTCCGAGTCCGAGTTCTCGATCTCGGCACGGATCTGGTTCACGCGGCCCTGGACCTGGTCGCTCTCACCGGCGCCGTCGACGATGGTCGTCTCGTCCTTGGTGATGACGACCTTGCGTGCACGGCCCAGCAGGTCGAGACCGGCGTTCTCGAGCTTGAGGCCGACCTCCTCGGAGATGACGGTGCCACCGGTGAGGATGGCGATGTCGCCGAGCATGGCCTTGCGGCGGTCACCGAAGCCCGGAGCCTTGACGGCAACGGACTTGAAGGTGCCACGGATCTTGTTGACGACCAGGGTCGAGAGGGCTTCGCCCTCGACGTCCTCGGCGATGATCAGCAGCGGCTTGCCCGACTGCATGACCTTCTCCAGCAGCGGAAGGAGGTCCTTCACGCTGGAGATCTTGGAGTTGACGATCAGGATGTACGGGTCGTCCAGGGACGCCTCCATACGCTCCATGTCGGTCGCGAAGTACGCGGAGATGTAGCCCTTGTCGAAGCGCATGCCCTCGGTGAGCTCGAGCTCGAGCCCGAAGGTCTGCGACTCCTCGACGGTGATGACGCCTTCCTTGCCGACCTTGTCCATCGCCTCGGCGATGAGCTCGCCGATCTGGGTGTCGGCGGCGGAGATGGAGGCCGTGGAAGCGATCTGCTCCTTGGTCTCCACATCCTTGGCCTGCTCGAGCAGCTGGGCGGAGACGGCCTCAACGGCCTTCTCGATCCCGCGCTTGAGGGCCATCGGGTTGGCGCCGGCGGCAACGTTGCGCAGACCCTCGCGGACCAGCGCCTGGGCGAGGACGGTCGCGGTCGTCGTGCCGTCACCGGCAACGTCGTCCGTCTTCTTGGCGACCTCCTTGACCAGCTCGGCGCCGATCTTCTCGTACGGGTCCTCGAGCTCGATCTCCTTGGCGATGGACACACCATCGTTGGTGATCGTGGGGGCTCCCCACTTCTTCTCAAGGACGACGTTCCGGCCCTTGGGACCGAGGGTCACCCTGACGGCGTCGGCGAGCTGGTTCATCCCGCGCTCGAGGCCGCGCCGCGCCTCCTCGTCGAACGCGATGATCTTGGCCATGTGAAGTGGTCCTCCCGGACTGGGGGTCCCCCCGGACGAAGTCTGGGGGAGGGTGGATACTTCGGACCGCGCTGGCGCCCGCGACGGACGGCCTGCGTGCCTGACGGTTCCTTGCCCCGCCCGGCCCACGGACCTCACCGACCCGGTCCTTCTGTCACTCTCAACGTCAGAGTGCTAACGCCAATGATTAGCACTCGAGGGGGTCGAGTGCAAGCGGCCCGCGAGCCGCCGAGGGGTGGTCGACCCGGGGACCTGCGGACACGCGCCGCGACCGGCACGGCAGAGGGCCCGCACCCCCTGCGGGGTACGGGCCCTGTGCACACTCGTTGTCGGTCGGCGCGCGATCAGACTGCTACGCGGACCATGTCCGCCTGCGGCCCCTTCTGGCCCTGCGAGATCTCGAACTCGACCCGCTGACCTTCCTCGAGGGTGCGGTAGCCGTCCATCTGAATCGCGCTGTAGTGCACGAAGACGTCCGCACCACCGTCGACCGCGATGAAGCCGTACCCCTTCTCCGCGTTGAACCACTTGACGGTGCCCTGAGCCATCCCTAACTCCCCTATTACTGGCCCTTGCACAGGTCCGCACTCCGCGGACCCGGGTCGGAATTCACCCCCCGACAGGTGGGGGTTGTGCGCCGGAACGCGTCGACCGCGGCTGAATGTATCTGCACAGATGCCGTCTGCAACAGGTCAAACGGACGAGAATTCTGGACACGGCTGACGGGAGCCATCCACTGAATTACCGAGAATTCAGGGCAACTCGGGCCGGACATAGAGCATCATCGCGACAAATTGCGCACACACTTCGGGCACATCTTGTCGTGTTCTCATATGCAGTCGGCATGACGCCGGAGCGGGATCGCCCAACTGTACCCCGCTCAACCACGCAGAATGACCCCCTCCGTTTCTCTCACGGAGGGGGTCATTTCCATTACGCAAGGTTGTTGCGTTTACTGCTCGGTAGCCTGCTCAGGAGCGGTGCCGGAGCCGCTCCGTCAGTCGCCGTGACGGCCGCTCAGCAGCCCCCGGCGACCGCCGGGATGATCGAGACGCCGGCGCCGTCCGGCGTGACCGTCTGCAGGCCGTCCTCGAAGCGCACGTCGTCGTCGTTGACGTAGACGTTGACGAAACGGCGCAGCTTGCCGGCGTCGTCCAGGACGCGCGCGGCGATGCCCGGGTGGTTCTTCTCCAGGGACTCGAGGACCTCGGCGAGGGTCGCGCCGTCAGCCGGTACCTCGGCCTTGCCGCCGGTGTAGGTGCGCAGGATGGTCGGGATACGGACGTTGACGCTCATACGAGGCCAGCCTCTCGGAAAGAGTCCAGGTTGGGGCGGATGGTCGCGGACGGGCCCGTGGTGGGGGCCACCGCGTCCAGCGTTTTCAGGCCGTCGCCGGTGTTCAGCACCACCGTCTCGCCGACCGGGTCGAGCTGACCGCTCTCGATCAGCTTGCGCAGCACGCCGACGGTCACGCCACCGGCGGTCTCCGCGAAGATGCCCTCCGTACGGGCCAGCAGCTTGATGGCGTCGACGATCTGCTCGTCGTCGACGTCCTCCACCGCGCCACCGGTACGGCGGCAGATGTCCAGGACGTACGGGCCGTCGGCGGGGTTGCCGATCGCGAGCGACTTGGCGATGGTGTCGGGCTTCACGGGCCGTACGACGTCGTGGCCGTCCTTGAAGGCCCGCGAGACCGGGGAGCAGCCCTCGGCCTGGGCGCCGAAGAGCTTGTACGGCTTGTCCTCGACGAGACCGACCTGGATCAGCTCCTTCAGCCCCTTGTCGATCTTCGTGAGCTGGGAGCCGGAGGCGATCGGGATGACGATGTTGTCCGGGAGCCGCCAGCCGAGCTGCTCGCAGATCTCGTACGCCAGGGTCTTGGAACCCTCGCCGTAGTACGGGCGCAGGTTGACGTTGACGAAGCCCCAGCCCTCGCCGATCGGGTCACCGATCAGCTCGCTGCAGAACCGGTTCACATCGTCGTACGTGCCCTCGATGCCGACCAGGTCGCCGCCGTAGACCGCGGCCATGACGACCTTGCCCGCCTCCAGGTCGTGCGGGATGAACACGCAGGACCGGAAGCCCGCCCGCGCGGCGGCGGCGCCGACGGCGCCCGCGAGGTTCCCGGTGGAGGAGCACGAGAGGGTGGTGAAGCCGAAGGCACGGGCGGCCTCGACGGCGATGGCGACGACGCGGTCCTTGAAGGAGTGCGTCGGGTTCCCGGAGTCGTCCTTGACGTGCAGTCCGCCGGTCACGCCGAGCTCGCGGGCGAGGTTGTCGGCCTTGACCAGCTTGGTGAAGCCGGGGTTCAGGCTCGGCTTGCCGGCGACGTCCGCCGGTACGGGAAGCAGCGGGGCGTAGCGCCAGATGTTGTCCGGTCCGGCGGCGATTCGCTTGCGCAGGCTCTCGGGGTCGCCGCCCGGCAGGTCGTAGGCGACCTCGAGCGGCCCGAAACAGACCTCGCACGCGAAGATCGGGCCGAGGGCGAAACGCTCACCGCACTCGCGGCAGGACAGCGCGGCGGCGGGTCCTAGAGCGACAGTGGAGGTGGAGCTGGTTTCGGTAGCTTGCACAGCCATGGAGGCGAGGCCCTTTCTCCTCATCTTCCCCGTGACGTACTTCGCCACGAGACGGAATTGGCACCTTCCCGAGCCGGGAGCCTCGCGTTGGAAAAACGGAGTACCGACCGGAGGGTTGCCGGGGCTTCAACGGGCCGTTCCCTCTGCCCCTCTGGATGAGCGGTATGGCACCGGGCGGGGCCCGGGCGTTTGTCGGCGCAGGCCACCCCGACATGAAGGGGGCTTACGCGTTGTTCAAGACTGTAACCGAAGGCCCGGACTGTTGAGATAGTCGTCCGAACCGCGAGATGGACGGTACACGGCCGCTGCCGAGGCAGCCGGACCCGCCAAAAACCACACCAGCCGCCGGCGCGGCGGACAGGGAGACGAACGCAGGTGCTGGAAGAGGTGGAGCGCTGGCTGGAGCGCCGCTCCTGGTCGGCCGCCGACCGCCCGCTGAGCCGGCTGCTCGCCGCCAAGCGCGCCGCGGGGGCCGCCGGGACGGTCAGCGTGGTGCTGCCCGCGCTCGACGAGGAGGCCACGGTCGGGCCGATCGTGGAGTCGGTCCGCCGCGAGCTGATGAGCGAGGCCGTGCCCCTCGTCGACGAGCTGGTGGTGCTGGACTCCGGCTCCACGGACCGTACGGCCGAGGTGGCCGCCGCGGCCGGGGCCCGGGTGGTGCACCGGGACTCGGTGCTGCCGCGGCTGCCCGCGCTGCCCGGCAAGGGCGAGGTGCTGTGGCGCTCCCTGCTCGTGACCGGCGGCGAGATCGTCTGCTTCGTCGACGCCGACCTCCGCGACTTCTCCGCCCGCTTCGTCTCCGGGATCGTCGGCCCGTTGCTCACCGAGCCGGACATACAGCTGGTCAAGGCGATGTACGAGCGGCCGCTCGGCGACGTCGGCAACCGTGCCGGGAGCCCGGCCGGGGCCGGGCAGGGCTGGGTCGAGCAGGGCGGGGTCGAGCAGGGCGGGCGCGTCACCGAGCTGGTCGCCCGGCCGCTGCTCAATCTGCACTGGCCGCAGCTGGCCGGATTCGTCCAGCCGCTGGGCGGCGAGTACGCGGTCCGCCGCTCCCTCCTCGAGCAGCTCCCGTTCCCCGTCGGCTACGGCGTCGAGCTGGGCATGCTCATCGACGCGCTGGAGCTCGCCGGGCTCGACGCGCTCGCCCAGGTGGATGTCGGTGTACGGCTCCACCGGCACCAGGACAGCCAGGCGCTCGGCCGGATGGCCGCGACGATCTACCGCACCGCCCACGCCCGGCTGGCGCGCGGCCATCTCGTCCGGCCTGTGCTGACCCAGTTCGACCGGACCGAGGGGGGCTTCACCCCGACCGTCCACCAGGTGGCGGCCGAGGAACGCCCCCCGATGATCACGATCCCGGAGTACCGGCGCCGCCGGGCGGCGAGCAGCGGCCAGGTGGCCTGACCCGGCCGTACAGAGCCCGACCGGGCCGGATCGGCCGACGGCCGGAGCGGCCGGGAGCGGCGGTCCCGACTGCGTCTTTCATGGCCGGAGACTTCCGTTCATTCCCCCTGTATGACGAAGCCGTACGTTTGAGCGGATCTGTCGCGGGCTAGGCTCGCGGCATGGTCGCAGAGCAGGCTGCCCGGATTCTCGTCGCGTCCAACCGCGGCCCGGTGTCGTACACCCTGCACGAGGACGGTCCACCCGGGCCAAGCGCCCCGTCAGGCGCTCCCACGCTGACCGCCAAGCGCGGCGGCGGCGGTCTGGTCTCCGGGCTCAGTGCGATCGGGCCCGACGCCGACGCCCTGTGGGTGTGCGCGGCGCTGAGCGACGCCGACCGCGAGGCCGTCAGCCGGACGGGCGGCAGGCTCGACCCGGCCGACACCGGCGGCCAGCAGGTCCGGATGATCGACATCGACCCCACAGTCTTCGCCGCCGCCTACAACGGCATCGCCAACTCCATGCTGTGGTTCCTCCACCACCTGCTGTACCAGACGCCTCTGGAGCCGTCCTTCGACGCCGACTTCCGCGCGCAGTGGACGGCGTACGAGGCGTACAACGCGGCCTTCGCCGACGCGATCGCCCAGGAGGCCGCGGAGGACGCCGCCGTCCTCGTGCAGGACTACCACCTGTGCCTGGTCCCCGGCATGCTCCGGCGGCGCCGCCCCGACCTGCGGATCGGCCACTTCTCCCACACGCCCTGGGCGCCGGTGGACTACTTCCGGCTGCTCCCCGACGACATCGCCCGGCAGCTGCTGCGGGGCATCCTGGGCGCGGACCGGGCCGCCTTCCTCACCCGGCGCTGGGCCGACGCCTTCGCCGACTGCTGTGTGGATGTGCTCGGCGCTGAGGTGCTGGGTGCCGAAATCGGCGCCGCGGCCGTCACGAGCGAGGGCCGTACGACCCGGCTCGGCGTGCACGGCCTCGGCGCGGACGCCGACTTCCTGCGGGAACGGGCCCACCGCCCGGACGTGGACGAGCGGCTGGCGGCGCTGCGCGAGCAGATCGGTGAGAACCGCCGGGTGATCGTCCGCGTCGACCGCACGGAGCTGTCCAAGAACATCGTCCGCGGCCTGCACGCCTACCGGCAGCTGCTCACCGACCGCCCCGAGTGGCGCGGCCACGTCGTCCACGTAGCCTTCGCCTACCCCTCCCGGCAGGACCTGGCCGTCTACCGCGACTACACGGCCGAGGTGCAGCGCGTCGCCGACGAGATCAACTCCGAATTCGGTACGGACGGCTGGCGGCCGGTGATCCTCCATGTGAAGGACGACTTCGCCCGCTCGCTCGCCGCCTACCGCCTGGCGGATGTCGCGCTGGTCAACCCGATCCGCGACGGCATGAACCTCGTCGCGAAGGAGATTCCGGTGATCTCGGAGAAGGGCTGTGCCCTGGTGCTGTCGCGGGAGGCGGGAGCGTACGAGGAGCTTGGCGCGGAGGCGGTCGTGGTGAACCCGTACGACGTGTCGGGGACGGCGGAGGCGCTGAGGGAGGCGCTGTCGATGCCCGAGGGGGAGCGCGCGGAGCGCACGAAGCGGCTGGCCGCGGCGGCCACGGCGCTGCCGCCGCAGCGGTGGTTCCTCGACCAGTTGAGGGCGCTGGAGTACTGAGGCGCGCCCGGCACCCACCCGCCCGCCTTCGTCAGCGGCTCTCCGCCGGCGGATCCACGGCGTCCGCCAGTGCGTTCAGCAGGTCCACCACACCCGCCGGGCCGTCGACCACCAGGTCCGCCCGCTCGGCGAGTTCGGTGACCTCGGTGCTGCCGCTGCACACCAGGACACCGGGCAGGCCGTCGGACCTGAGCTTCTCCACCGCCGCGAAGGCGGCGAGGTCACCGAGGTCGTCACCGGCGTAGAGGACCGCGCCGGCGCCCGACTCCCGTACGTACTCCTCCAGCGCCACGCCCTTGTCGACGCCCGGAGGGCGCAGTTCCAGGACCATCCGGCCCGGCTCGACGATCAGCCCGTGCCGTTCCGCCAGCTCGTACAGCGGCTCGCGCAACTGCTCGAACGCCGTCTGCGGGTCCTCGGCGCGGCGGGTGTGGACCGCGATCGCGCGGCCCTTGTCCTCCACATAGGTGCCGCGCCAGGCGCCGTTGTGGTCGAGGACGCCGGGCAGTTCGGCCTGGACGGCGGCGACTCCCGGGTGCGGGGCCGGGGCGTGCACGGTCGCGGTCGCCGCGTCCCAGCGCTCGGCGCCGTAGTGGCCCAGCACCACCAGATGCTCCAGGCCCGGCACTCCGGCGAAGCCGCCGTACCGCACCGCGACCCCGGCCGGCCGGCCGGTGATCACGGCGATCGAGCCGACCCGCGGTGCCAGCCGGGCGAGGGCCGGTACGGTGCGTGGGTGGGCCCGGGCCTGGTCCGGGTCCGGCACGATCGGCGCGAGGGTGCCGTCGAAGTCGAGTGCCACCACCGACCGTTCGGGCCGCTCCAGCAACGCGGCGAGACCGTCGCGGCCGGCGGGGGTGGCGGGGGTCGGCAGGAAATCGGGGATGCTGCCCATGAGCCCGACACTACCGGGGGTGCGGCGGCCGCGTAGGCGTTCGACCGGCCAGGTCACCGGTTGCGGCGCCGGGACTCCCGGATACGGCGGAGGCGGTTGACCGTCACCGGGTCGTGGGCGAGGGCGAGCGGGTCGTCCAGGAGAGCGTTCAGCAGCTGGTAGTAGCGGGTCGGGGAGATGCCGAGCTGCTCCCTTATGGCCCGCTCCTTGGCGCCCGGCCCCGCCCAGGTCCGGCGCTCCATGCCGAGCACGGCGCGGTCCCGGTCGGTCAGTACCGGGCTCTGCTGCTGCTCGCCACCCTCGGTCATGCCACTAACCTAGCCGCCCCTACCGTGTGGCGTTCTCCATGGCATCGGCCTCGCGCTGGAGCGCGCCCAGCACCCTCGCCGGGTCGCCGTTCTTCTCCACGGCCGTGCCGATCGACTGTTTGAGCCGCTTGACGACCGGGCCCCAGGACCGCTTGCTCACCGGGTAGAACTCGGCGGTCGGCAGCTCGTCGAGGAACTTCCAGAGGCTTCGGCTGCCCTTGTCGGCGCGCATCGCCTCGGACGCCGAGGTGGTCACCGGCAGCAGGTCGTACCGGTCGGCGAACTCCAGCACATTGTCCTTGCGGTAGGCGAAGTCGAGGAACTTGCCTGCCTCCACACGGTGGCCGTTCTGCTTGAACGCCATCATCCAGTCGGCGACGCCCGTGGTCGCCCTGGACTGCCCGTCCTTGCCGGGCAGCGGCGCCATGCCGTACTCGATGCCCTTCGCGTCCGCCTGCTGCATGAGCGTCGGATGGCCGTTGAGCATACCGACGTCGCCGCTGGTGAAGCCGTCGAAGACCTCTTTCCGGTCGGTCCTGCCCGGCGAGGAGTTGGTGAGGCCCTTGGCCACCATCTCGTCCCGCAGCCACTCGAACGTCTTGATGTTCTCGGCCGAGTCGATGGTGTAGCTGCCGATGTCGCTGACGTACGCCCCGCCGCCGCTGAGCATCCAGTTCAGCGTCTCGGCCTGCGGCTCCTCGGTGCCGAGCGGCAGCCCGTACGGCACCTTCACGCCGGCCTGCTTCAGCTTCTGCGCGTCCTGCTGCAACTCGCTCCAGGTCTGCGGCGGCTCGGTGATGCCGGCCCGCGCGAACAGCTTCTTGTTGTAGAAGAGCACCCGGGTGCTGGAGACGAACGGCATCCCGTACTGCACCCGGTGCGCTTCCCCCGCCTTCGCCATGGCGGGCAGGAAGTCGGCCTGGGCCGGGATGGAGAGAAGCTGGTTGACGCTGTAGAGCTTGCCCTGGGCGGCGTAGTCGGCGTACGCGCCGATCTGGGCGATGTCCGGGGCCTTGCCGGCCTTGACCATCTCGGCGACCTCCCGGTCCACGTCGTTCCAGCTGAGAACGTTGACGTCAACGCTGATGCCGGGGTTCTCGGCCTCGAACTCCCGCGCAAGGTCGTCCCAGTACCTCGTGGAGCTGTTGCCGGGCTTGTCGCCGTAGTCGGCCGCGACGAGCTTGATCGTCGCATCCCCCTCGGCTGCCGAACCGACGCCCCCGCAGCCGGAGAGCGTGAGAGCCACGGCCGTCGTGACGCCTGTCGCGATGAGGCCCAAGAGCCGCCGCTGCACTGCGGATACCACCTTCGTCATGAATCTCCCCAACTGCCGGAGCTCCCCCACCCCGCGCGAGGTGCGAGTCTCCCGCGCACACCCCCATAAGGTCTACACCAAAGCCGGTCCCGCTTCGGTATCGCCCTTCCCCTGCGCAGGTCACGGCTGCTATCCACGAGAGGAATCAGTCGCACATCACCTCACAACGCATCGAGGGAGCACCCGACCATGGCGCCAGCCGAGCAGTCCCGCACCGCAGCCGAGACAGCCACGCAGCCCGGCTGCTGGCGCCGTGCGGTGGAGACGGCGGCCACGGTGGAGGGGCTGCCGCGGCCGGGAGAGCGGGTCGCGGTCACCGGGTGCGGCACCTCGTGGTTCATGGCGCAGTCGTACGCCGCGCTCCGCGAGGCCGCGGGCCAGGGCGAGACGGACGCCTTCGCCTCGTCGGAGTTCCCGCTCGGCCGGGCGTACGACCGGGTGGTCGCGATCACCCGGTCGGGTACGACGACGGAGGTGCTGGAACTCCTGTCGGCCGTGCGTGACCGTACGGCCACGACTACCCTGACAGCCGACCCGAAGACCCCGGTCATGGACGCGGCCGGCGCGATCGCCGTGCTCGGCTGGGCCGACGAGGAGTCGGTCGTCCAGACGCGCTTCGCGACGACGGCGCTCGCCCTGCTGCGCGCCGGGCTCGAGTCCCACGGGCCGCTCCCGTCCGGTGTGAAGACGGTCACCGAGGCGGCGGTCGACGCCGAACTGGCCATCACCCAGCCCCTGCCGGAAGCGGCGGTCTCCGCGGAGCAATGGACGTTCCTGGGGCGCGGCTGGACGTACGGGCTGGCGCAGGAGGCGGGGCTCAAGATGCGGGAGGCGGCGAGGGCGTGGACGGAGTCCTACCCGGCGATGGAGTACCGGCACGGGCCCATCTCGATCACCGGCCCGAACCGGGTCGCGTGGATGTTCGGCTCGCTTCCGCCGGGCCTCGCGGGCGATGTCGCAGGGGTCGGCGGCACGCTCATCGCCGACTCGGACAGCGCGACGGGCCCACGGGCGCTGGACCCGATGGCGGACCTGATCCGCGCGCAGCGGCTGGCTGTGGCGGTGGCGGAGTCCAGGGGCCAGGACCCGGACCACCCACGAAACCTCACACGCAGCGTGATCCTCACTGACTAGCACCGGCCGCCCGCGAACCCCCGGCGCCGCCGAGAGCTTAGGGCAGGAGCGGCCCGCCCGGCGAGGGCGGAGCAGGAGTGGACTAGACCTCTCCCCCGGTCCCGAGCGACACTGTCACCCGTGAGAAACGTCATCGCCCTGGACGTGGGCGGCACCGGCATGAAAGCCGCCCTCGTAGGGCCGGACGGCGCGCTGCTCCACGAAGCCCGACGGGCGACAGCCCGCGACCGCGGCCCCGACGCCGTAGTCGCGTCGATCCTCGACTTCGCAGCCGACCTCCACGGCCTCGCCGTGGAGCGGTTCGGCGAGCCCCCCTCCGCGGCCGGCGTAGCCGTGCCCGGCATCGTCGACGAGACGAACGGCATCGCCGTCTACGCGGCCAACCTCGGCTGGCGCGACGTACCACTCCGCGCCCTCCTCGCGGAACGGCTCGGCGCGGAACGACTTGGCGCCGAACGCGTCGGCACGGAACGGCTCAGCGCCGAGCGCCCCGGCACAACAGACAGCGCGGACTGCCCCGTAGCGCTCGGCCACGACGTCCGCACCGGCGGCCTCGCCGAGGGCCGCCTCGGCGCCGGGAAAGGCGCCGACCGTTTCCTCTTCGTCCCGCTCGGCACCGGCATATCGGTCGCCATCGGGATCAACGGCCGCATCGAGGCCGGAGCTCACGGCTGCGCGGGCGAGATCGGCCATATCGTCGTACGCCCCGGTGGCCCGGCCTGCGGCTGCGGCCGGCACGGCTGCCTGGAGACCCTCGCCTCCGCCTCCGCGGTGGCCCGCGCCTGGGCCGCCGCGAGCGGGAACCCGGACGCCGACGCCGCCGACTGCGCGAAGGCAGTCGAGTCCGGCGACCCGAGGGCCACGGAAGTCTGGAGCGAAGCGATCAGCGCGCTCGCCGACGGCCTCGTCACCGGCCTCACGCTGCTCGACCCGCGCACACTGATCATCGGTGGCGGTCTCGCCGAGGCCGGGGAAACGTTGTTCGTACCGCTGCGCGCGGCGGTCGAGCAGCGGATCACCTTCCAGAACATCCCCCACATCGTTCCGGCGGCCCTCGGGGCCACCGCCGGATGCCTGGGTGCAGGTCTGCTCGCCTGGGATCTTCTCTCCGCGGAGGTAACCGCCTAATGGTGGCAGTCAAGGTTCTTACCGGCGCTCGCGTGGTGCTGCCGACGGGCGTCGTCGAGGACGGCCGCGTCATCGTCGACGGCCCCACGATCGCCCCGCACGCGGAGGGCATGCCCGACCGCGGCGAGACGGCAGCGGGCGGAGCCACCGAGCACGGAGCCACCGAGCGTGGAATCACCACCCTCGCCCTCCCCGGCGACCACTGGATCGTCCCCGGCTTCATCGACATCCATGTGCACGGCGGCGGCGGCGCCTCCTTCTCCGCCGGGACGGCCGAACAGGCCCTGGACGTCATCGGGACCCACCGGCGCCACGGCACCACCACCATGGTCGCCTCCACGGTCACCGGCGACCTCGACGATCTGGCGCACCAGGCGTCCGCGCTCTCCGAACTGGTCGAGCAGGGCGACCTGGCCGGTGTCCATTTCGAGGGACCGTTCATCGCCCGCAACCGCTGCGGCGCGCACGAGCCGTCGCTGCTGCGCGACCCGGACCCTGCCGACGTGCGGAAGCTGGTCGACGCGGCGCGCGGCACGGCGCGGATGATGACCCTCGCGCCCGAACTGCCCGGCGGCCTGGACTCCGTACGGCTGCTCGCCGACCACGGTGTCATCGCGGCCGTCGGCCACACAGACGGCTCGTACGACGCCACGCTCGCGGCCATCGAGGCGGGCGCGACGGTGGCGACCCACCTCTTCAACGCGATGCCGGGGCTCGGTCACCGCGCCCCCGGTCCGGTCGCCGCGCTGCTGGAGGACGAGCGGGTCACGGTCGAGCTGATCAACGACGGAGTGCACCTCCACCCCGCTGTTCTGGAGCTCGCCTTCCACCGGGCGGGCGCGGACCGCGTGGCCTTCATCACCGATGCGATGGGCGCCGCGGGGAAGGGCGACGGCCTCTACCCGCTCGGCCTGATGGACGTCGAGGTCAAGGACGGCGTGGCCCGGCTGGTCGAAGGCGGATCGATCGCGGGCTCGACGCTCACTCTCGACACGGCGTTCCGGCGCGCGGTGACGGTGGACAGGGTGCCGGTCGAGCAGGTCGTCCGGGCGATCTCGGCGAACCCGGCGCGGCTGCTGGGCGTGTACGACCGGGTCGGCTCGCTGGACCCGGGCAAGGACGCGGACCTGGTCGTGCTGGACGGGGACTTCACGCTGGTGGGCGTCATGCGGAAGGGGAAATGGCTGATCTCCCCCGCAGCGCACGCCGCGGCCGGGCCCGCCGGCGGCTGACGTCGCCGACCGAACCTCGGAAGTGGCGCGCCACATGCCCTGGTGCGGAAGGCGGTTGAACCGGGAGTCTGGGCCAACCGCCGCTGTTTTGGCATGATCGCTCGCGCACTTGTCCGCAGGCGGTGGCGCCGGAGCCCGGCAGCACGCACCACGGGAGGGGGACGCCCGGTGATCCTTACGGTGACACTCAATGCCGCGCTCGACATCACCTACCGCGTGCCACGGCTGACGGTCTCCGCCACACACCGCGTGGCGGAGGTGTCGGAACGGCCTGGCGGCAAGGGGCTGAACGTCGCGCGCGTGCTGGCGGCGCTCGGGCACCGGACGGTGGTCACGGGCTTCGCGGGCGGAGCGACGGGCGCGGCACTCCGGGACATGCTGGCTGCGGAGGCGGGTACGTGCGAGGCCGCGCGTAGGGCTTCGCGTACGGGTACGACCACGAATCCGGGTACGGGTACGGGTACGGGTTCGGCCATCGCCGCGGTCCCGTCCGCGGCCGCCGGCGCCTCCGCCACAGCCGATGCCGCTCCCACCACCGATGCCGCTCCCACCACCGATGCCGGACCCACCACCGATGCCGGACCCGCCGCCGGTGCCGGACCCCTCACCGATACCGGTCCCGCCGCCGGTTTGCGCATCGGCCGCCCTGGGACCACAGCGTCCGCAGGGGCCGGTCGCCTCGTCGACGCCCTGACCTCGATCGCCGGTCCGACCCGCCGGACTGTCGGTGTCGTGGACGCGACATCCGGCGACACGACCCAGCTCAACGAGCCCGGCCCGACCATCGGGCGATCCGAGTGGAATGCCTTTCTCGCCACGTACACCGGGCTGCTCCGCGAGACTGGGATACAGGCGGTCGCGCTGTGCGGCAGCCTGCCGCCGGGGCTGCCGGTCGGCACGTACGCACAGCTCATACGGAAGGCGCAGGCCGCGAACGTCCCTATCCTGCTGGACACCGGCGGCGAGCCGCTGCGGCGCGGCATCGCCGCCCGCCCCGACCTCGTCAAGCCGAACATCGACGAGTTGGCCGGGCTCACCGGCTCCACCGAGCCGCTGCGCGCCGCGCACGACGCCCGCCGCCGCGGCGCTCGCGCCGTCGCGGCCTCGCTGGGCGCGGCCGGGATGCTCGCGGTGACGTCGGAAGGCAGTTGGTGGGCGGCGCCACCGCGCCGCTTGGCGGGCAATCCGACGGGCGCGGGCGACTCGGCGGTCGCGGGCCTGCTGTCGGGACTGGCCGAGGGCCTTCCCTGGCCGGACCGGCTGGCGCGGGCAGTGGCGCTGTCGGCGGCGACCGTACTGGCCCCGGTGGCGGGCGAGTTCGACCCCGTGGCGTACGAGGATCTGCTGCCGCAGGTCGAGGTCACGGACCGGCCGGCGGCATGAACCGCCCGGGCCGAGCGCCCGAACCTGCCCGAAACCACCGCCGCGGCGGTCCGGCTCACCGGCTCATCCGCAACCCGAACCGACGGCCGGCACAGGAGCTGGACCGGGAGCGAGAGCAGGAGCAGGAGCAGGAGCTGGACCGGGAGCGGGAGCAGGAGCAGGAGCTGGACCGGCAGCAGGACCAGGAGCAGGACCAGGGCCAGGAGCCAGTGCAGGCGGGCCGCCCCCTCAACTCCCCTGCGGCGACAGACCTCATTCCGGTGTCCGGCTCGAAGGAATCGGACCGCCAGGTCCGGGAAGGTGGGGGTCATGGCACTCGTCGGCACAGGTGAACTCATCGCTCAGGCGCGGGCCGCAGGCCACGCTGTTGCGGCATTCAACATGATCACGCTGGAGCACGCCGAAGCAATAGCGCAGGGCGCGGAGGCCGCGGGCGCCGCCGCGGTCCTTCAAGTCTCCGAGAACGCGGTGAAGTTCCACGGCGGACGACTCTCGGCCATCGCCGCTGCCGCCGGTGCCGTAGCCCGGGCCTCGACCGCGTCCCTCTCCCTCCACCTCGACCACGTCGAATCCGTGAATCTGCTGTACGCCGCGCACCCTGAGGGCTTCAGCTCGGTGATGTTCGGCGCGTCGAAGCTGAGTTACGGAGAGAACGTCAAGTCAACGGCTGCGGCCGTACGTTGGGGACACGAGCGCGGCATCTGGGTGGAGGCCGAGCTCGGCAAGGTCGGCGGCAAGGAGGGCGAGTCTCCGCTGGACGCGCACACCCCGGGAGTACGGACCGACCCGGCGGAGGCCGCCGCGTACGTGGCCGAAACGGGGGTGGACGCCCTGGCGGTGGCCGTCGGCAGCTCCCATGCCATGACCGAGCGGACAGCCGTCCTCGACCATGAACTGATCGCGCGGCTACGGGCCGCCCTGCCCGTACCGCTGGTGCTGCACGGCTCGTCGGGCGTCCCGGACGAGGAGATCCGCCGGGCGGTGGCGGCCGGCATGACGAAGATCAACATCGGAACGGCCCTCAACACGGCCTGCACGGGCGCCGTACGGGCGTTCCTGGAGGCGAACCCGACGGCGGTGGACCCGCGCAAGTACCTGCGCCCCGCGCGGGATGCGATGGCGGAGACCGTGGCGGCCTTCCTGGCACTACTGGGCAGCTCCGGCTCCAGCCGACCCCGTGGCCAAGGTGCGTGAAGCACCGAAAATCACCCTCGCTCCCCACGCTGCAGAAGGCAGGGCGCGAGGGCTGGGCGGTGCAGATCAGAGCGTGTGTCGGCAATTCCTCGGACAGGGGGCACCGGTGGAACTGCGACGCACAGGACATGGGCTGCGCGTAGCGTGACCGCTCGTCCCGCCGGGGTCCGCCACGCGCTGCGGCGAACGCTCAAACCTAGCCCTTGACCTGGCCTTCCTTCATCCAGACCTGATCCAGGATGTAGTCGCACTGGTTGCCCGGCTGGCAGGAGAGCTGGAGGGTGTTCGTGCCCTTGTTGAGCTGCACGTAGGCGAAGCTGTGCGTCCACCCCTTGTCCCACGCGCCCTCCGTCGCATGGGCGAAGTTCTCCAAGTCGTGGGGCTCGCTGCGGGGCTTGTCATTGACCACGAGGGTCGTGTTCGCGTCCTTGCCCGGGACCGAATAGCCCATGAACAGCGTGTACTGACCGTCCTTGGGCACGTCCACGGACCAGGAAGCCGTCGCACCAGGGCTGTTCATGGTGACGTAAGAGCCGCTCTTGGAGCGTGCGTTCGGGATGTCGCTGGCGACGGCGGCCGGGCCGCCCAGGCGCAGGGAGGCCGCGTCCTCCTTCTTCGAGGAGAACGACTCCCCCTTGCCCTTGTCCTTGCCGGACGGCTTCTCCTTCTGCCCACCGCCCTGGTTCCCACCGGAGTCGTCGGCGGGCGGCGCGGAGTTCTGGGCCTCGTCCTTCTTGCCGTCGTCGCTCTTGGTAGCCATCGCCACACCGATGCCGATGACCACGGCCGCGACGACCGCTATCGCACCGATCAGCAGGCCCCTGCTGTTCGGGCCGCGCCCGCCGCCATGGCCACGGCCGCCGTGGGGCGGCGGCCCGGGCTGGCGCGGGGCGCCACCCGGGAGGGTCTCGGGGGCGGCATAGGCAGCGTTGGCCTGCTGGCCGTACGGCTGCTGCTGTGTCTGCTGCTGACCGTAGGACTGCTGCTGCGTCTGCTGCTGGCCGTAGCGGCGCTCGCCGACCCGGGACACCTGGTTGTACGAGGTGCGGGGGACGCCGGGCTGGGCTGCCGGACCGGGGTAGCCGTAGCCACCGGTGCGGGGAGCGGCGCCGTTGCCGCTCGCGCCATCCTCGCCGCCCTCCGAGCGGTACAGATAGCCGAACGGATCGTCGTTCTCAGGCGTGCTCGCGCCGTTGTTGCCGGCCGTCATCCCCTGTCACTCCCCAACTGGTTTTCGGACCACCGGCGCTCTTGATCCGAAGCGCCAGAACAGCTCCTATCAGGGCCGGGGCGACCCTCAACAGGCCTTGCGCTGTCCGGATGGCCAATGTTCATGATCGATTCACTCTCGGCGATACCGCCGACCGGCCGAGCCTACCCGCTCGGCGCGGCGACCGTTCCACGCTTGCCGCGGATGCGGTGCGGGTGCGTTACTGCTGACCATGCCGTCGCCCCTACCCGGCCCGGGAACCGCCATGCCACCGGCAGACCCCGGGTGAGACGCGTCTCACGCTCTACGGCGGCTCAGCCGCAACGGACCGGCCGGACTCACCGGCCAACCCGCTCGGCCGCCGGTCTTCCGACAACGACGTCTCAACCCCGGGAACGGCCGGCACGCGGCCGCCACACAGCCGCCGCGCAGCTGCCACGGCAGCCGGGGAGCACTCGTCATCCCGCTCGGCGGTGGGTCTTCGACCGTGACCGCTTCTCCACGTACATCCGCTGGTCCGCCGACTGAAGGACCTCCTCCGCCGACATTCCGCAGGCCGCCCAGCCGATGCCGAAACTCGCGCCCACCCGGACCGGACGCCCGTCGACCCGGATCGGCGGAATGATCGCGTTGCGCAGCCGTACGGCCAGGTCCTGGGCGTCCGCGCGGCCCAGCCCGTCCGCCAGGACGACGAACTCGTCGCCACCGAGGCGGGCGACCGTGTCCCCGTCCCGGACGCCGTTCGTCAGCCGGCGGGCGACCTCGATCAGGACGGCGTCACCGGTGTGGTGTCCGAACCGGTCGTTGATCGACTTGAAGCCGTCGAGGTCGCAGAAGAGCACGGCGAGCCCCTTCGAGCCGTCGTCCGTCTCGCCCTCCAGCGGCGCGACCATGTGCATGTGGTGGTCGACGAACGGCCCCACGGCCGGCTTAGGGCCGCCGAAGGGCGTGTCGAAGCCGTCGGAGCGGAAGCCGTGCTCGTCGGTCTCCACCTCCGCGGGCCCGTATGCGGCACCGCCGTACTCCGCGCCGTCCGCCGTGTCCAGCGTGGCGCTGCTCGGCCCGTTCGGGGACGGCGGCCTGCTGCACAGCCGGGCGCCGAGACGGGCCCGCAGCTCGGCGCTGTTCGGCAGGCCGGTGAGGGAGTCGTGGCTGGCACGGTGCGCGAGCTGGAGCTCGTGCCGCTTGCGCTCCTCGATGTCCTCGACGTGGGTGAGCAGGAACCGCGGCCCGTCGGCGGCGTCGGCGACCACGGAGTTGCGCAGGGACACCCAGACGTACGTGCCGTCGCGGCGGGCGAGCCGCAGCTCGGCGCGGCCGCCCTCGGCGGAGGTGCGCAACAGCGTGCCGATGTCCTCGGGGTGGACGAGGTCGGAGAAGGAGTAGCGGCGCATCGCGGAGGCGGGGCGGCCCAGGAGGCGGCACAGGGCGTCGTTGGCGCGCAGCAGGCGGCCGTGCTGGTCGCCGCCCATCTCGGCGATCGCCATGCCGCTGGGGGCGTACTCGAAGGCCTGACGGAAGCTCTCCTCGCTGGCGCGCAGTGCCTGCTGCTCACGCTCGAGCCGGACGAGGGCGCGCTGCATGTTGGCGCGCAGCCGGGCGTTGCTGATGGCGATGGCGGCCTGGAAGGCGTACATCTGCAGGGCTTCACGGCCCCAGGGGCCGGGCCTGCGGCCGTTGCGCGGCCGGTCGACCGTGATGACGCCGAGCAGCTCTTCCTTGGCGGAGTACATCGGCGCGAGCAGCCGGTCCTTGGGGTGCCATTCGTCGGCGAACCGCGGCTGCGGTCCCTCCGTGTGCCATTGCGGTATGTCGTCGTCGTCCAGCACCCAGCCCTCGGAGTACGGGATGAAGCGCAGCTCGCCCCATTGCTCGCCCATGGAGAGCCAGCGCTCCCAGGCGGGCCGGGAGCCGACACGGCCGGCCATGAGCGCCTCCGCGCCCGCGCTGCCCGCGACGGCGGCGACGACGAGGTCACCGTCCGGGCGTACGAGATTCACCGCGGACAGCGCGTAGCCGAGACCGTTGATGATGCCGTCGGCGACTGTCTGCAAGGTGTCCGCGAGGCTGCGGGCGGTGTTGAGGTCCGCGACGACGTGGTGCAACTGCCGCAGGGTCGCGAGACGGACGTAAGGCTCCGACTCCGTCTCCATGGCTTGCACCCCCCGAGACCTCGACAGCAACTCCAGAGTCCGTGTCGTCCGATTGCCACGGCCACTGAATCACAGCGAGCTGCTCACTCGGTACACAGGGTCAACAATAAGTGGCCCCTGTGACCCAAGTCACAGCAGGTGGTGAAGGGTTGGGGACATGCCCTGGGAGCGCTCCTACACTTTTTGAACGCAAATTCGACTGTCGGTCAGGGCGGGCCTCGTCCCCGGGACCTAGGTCCCGTCTGGTTCCGGGGCCCGATGTGCGCGCCGAGCGGGGGCGGATAGCGTTCTTCGCGTGTTGCAGAAGAGCCCTCCCCCGTGTGCCGAGCCCATCCACCATGCTGATGGGGTGAGCGACGACGAGTTCCGTGCCGCTATGTCCCAGCTGGCCGCGGGTGTGGTGCTGGTGACCGCCTTCGACCCGGAGGACGGGCCGAGTGGCGCGGATGCCGGTATGACCGCGACCGCGTTCATGTCGGTGTCACTTGACCCGCCGCTGGCGATGGTGAGCGTTCGCAACGACTCCCGTATGGACGACCTCCTGGAGCACCAGCCGCTCTGGGCGGTGTCCGTGCTGTCCGAGAGCCAGCGGCACATCGCCGGACGGTTCTCGATGAAGGGGCGCATCAGCGACCGGCTGCTCTTCGAGGACATCCCGTACGAGCGGGGGGCGGTGGCGGGAGCGCCGTTGGTGGGAGGCGCGCTGGCGGTGCTGGAGTGCCGTACGGAGCAGCGGGTGCCGGCGGGGGACCACACGCTGGTGATCGGGCGGGTGCTGACGGCTCGTACGCCGAGCGCGGAGGGCGGGCCGCTCACGTACTTCCGCGGGCGCTACCGGCGGCTGTCCTAGGACGATCGGTCCGGGGCGCCGGCTTCTTCCGCGGCGCTCCCCCTTGTTCTGCTCCAGTGCGGTGTCCGGTTTTGTTCTGTTCCTTCCGGTGTCCGGTGTCGGCTACCAGTCCCGGCCGGTGCGGCCGCGCTTGGTCTCGCCGCGACGCTTCTTCTGCCGCAGCCGCCGCTCGTTGATGCCCCGGGGGATACGCGTCTGTCGGCGCGGCTTGGGCGGGGGTGCGGTGGCCTCGGCGAGCAGAGAGGCCAGCCGGACGGCCGCCGTCTCGCGGTTGCGCCACTGCGAGCGGTGCTCGGAAGCCCGTACGGACACGACTCCGCCGACCAGGCGGTCCGCGAGCCGCTCCAGGGCGCGCTCCTGCCACACCTGCGGCAGCGCTTCCGTCGCGGCGAGGTCGAAGCGGAGCTCGACCTGAGTGTCGCTGGTGTTGACGTGCTGGCCACCGGGGCCGGAGGAACGCGAGAAACGCCACATGAGCTCGGCCTCCGGAAGGGAGACCGAGCCGCGGATGACATAGGGCCCGGACATGTGTCCCATGATCCCGGCTCGGGACGGTCCCGTCACCCCGGTTTTCCGCCCCCAGGGCAAGGCCGGGTAAAGAAAGTAAAGCAGTGTGGAACCCGAAGGTGCCCTCACGGCGTTGTGGTGGATGACGGTAGCTTCGTCACCAGTACGGAGCCCGACACCTGACGAAGAAAGGGACTCCCATGGCTGTAAGCCTGTCCAAGGGCGGCAATGTCTCGCTCACCAAGGAGGCGCCGGGCCTCACCGCCGTCACGGTCGGCCTCGGCTGGGACGTCCGCACCACCACCGGCACGGACTTCGACCTGGACGCCAGCGCGATCGCGGTGAACCCGGGCGGAAAGGTCTTCTCCGACGGCCACTTCGTCTTCTTCAACAACAAGTCCACGCCGGACCAGACGATCGTGCACACCGGCGACAACCGCACCGGTGAGGGCGCGGGCGACGACGAGGCGATCAACGTCAACCTGGCCGGCCTCCCGGCCGACGTCGACAAGATCGTCTTCCCGGTCTCCATCTACGACGCCGAGAGCCGCAGCCAGAACTTCGGCCAGGTGCGCAACGCCTACATCCGTATCGTCAACCAGGCCGGCGGCTCCGAGATCGCCCGCTACGACCTCAGCGAGGACGCGGCCACCGAGACGGCCATGGTCTTCGGCGAGCTGTACCGCAACGGCGCGGAGTGGAAGTTCCGCGCGGTCGGCCAGGGCTACGCGGCCGGTCTGACGGGCATCGCCCAGGACTTCGGCGTCAACGTCTGACGGGTACGCCCCGGTACGCCGTTACGCCGTTACGCCGTTACGCCGGTCGGACGTCTCTCACGTCTCTTACGTCTCCTGCTCTCCGACGTAGGCCTGCGAACGAGCAGCCGAACAGAGCAGAGGAAAGAGGGCCGGCCCTCCGGGCCGGCCCTCTTTCGATGCGCCCGGGGCAGGCGTATCGGCCATACGGCCGCGCCCGTGACTCCTCTGCCCGGTCGATGGCTTCCGGGTCGGCCTGCCGTGCGCCCCGATGGGGCGCCTGCCGGGCCCAGCGGCGATAGCGTCGGTCACATGATCCTCGAACCGCTCCCGATCCCCGACGACGGGCGGCAGGAGTTGCACGGGCCGCACGGACTGCCCGCGCCACTCCTCGATGAGCTGACCGCGCTCTACCGGTCCGATCCCGTCTTCCAGCGGATCAGCGGAGACTTCCCCGACCCGGACGACATCCGCCCCGAGCACGTCGCGGCGAGCCTTTCCGCGGAGCTGGCCCACCCCTCCGCCGAGGTGCTGCTCGCCCGTGAGGGCCACCGCCTGCTGGGCGTCGCCATCACGCTGGCCGAGCATCCGGACCCGGACGACCCGGACCCCTGGATCGGCATGCTGATGGTGCACGGCCAGGAACAGCGGACGGGATACGGGCGCGAGATGGCACGGCTGGTGGAGGAGCGGCTGCGCGACGAGGGCGCTGCCGGCGTACGGCTGGCGGTGCTGGAGAACAACCCGAGGGCCCTGGCCTTCTGGACCGCGCTCGGCTACGAGGTCATCGACCGCCGGGAGGACCGCCGGCTCCACCGGCCCTGCGTGGTACTCCGCAAGGCCCTGGGGGCAACGGACTGAGGGACCGCCGCCTCAGAGCCGGGGCCCCTCGCCTGTCGGGTAACCCCACAGGGGGCGGGCGAGTTGAGCGCAGGCAGCGATCATTCTGCGAACAGGTCCGGACATCCATCGGAAACACAAGGTCAAATCTTTGTTGCTGACCTGCCAAAGAAGTTCAACCAATGGCACGCTCTGCACGGCCCGCCGTTCACGACGGTAGGGCCGTGTTCCACGTGCGCGTTCGCGCACGCCGAACGCCCGCTGTCCGTACGCCATTTCGCACCGCCCGGTGCCACCCGGCACCACGGCGCAACGCCACACACCCAGCACCATCCGCACCGCTCAGCACGATCCGCACCGCTCAGCACGATCCGCACCGCTCGGCACCACTGCGCAACGCTCCCGCACACTCCTGCACCGCACGACATCACGTACCACCCATTTCGCACCGCGCACGTCTCTTCTCTCGCAGGACGCGGGCCGCACCGTCTCCCCACGGTGCGGCCCGTTCTGTTCCTGCCTCACCCGAATTACGCTGCCTGGATGACACAACAGGTGCGCGGCGTGGTGGCTCCCGGCAAGGGCGAACCGGTCCGGGTCGAAACGATCCTGGTCCCGGATCCCGGCCCGGGCGAGGCAGTGGTGAAGGTGCAGGCGTGCGGGGTGTGCCACACCGATCTGCACTACCGCGAGGGCGGGATCAACGACGAATTCCCGTTCCTGCTCGGGCATGAGGCGGCGGGGGTCGTCGAGTCGGTCGGCGAGGGCGTCAGCGACGTCGCGCCCGGCGACTTCGTGATCCTCAACTGGCGTGCGGTGTGCGGGCAGTGCCGGGCCTGCCGCCGCGGCCGCCCCTGGTACTGCTTCTCCACCCACAACGCCGAGCAGCAGATGACCCTCGCCGAAGGGACCCGGCTTTCGGCGGCGCTGGGCATCGGCGCGTTCGCCGAGAAGACCCTGGTGGCGGCAGGGCAGTGTACGAAGGTCGACCCGTCGGCGTCCCCCGCGGCGGCGGGCCTGCTCGGCTGCGGGGTGATGGCGGGCCTGGGCGCGGCCATCAACACCGGCAACGTCGGGCGCGGCGACTCGGTCGCGGTGATCGGCTGCGGCGGCGTCGGCAACGCGGCGGTCGCCGGAGCGCGGCTGGCGGGGGCCTCGAAGATCATCGCGGTGGACCTGGACGACCGGAAGCTGGCGCAGGCCCGCTCGCTGGGCGCCACGCACACCGTGAACAGCGCCACGGGGGACCCGGTCAAGATCATCCAGGAGCTGACCGGCGGGTTCGGGGCCGATGTCGTCATCGAGGCGGTGGGCCGGCCGGAGACGTACAGCCAGGCCTTCTACGCCCGCGACCTGGCAGGGACGGTGGTGCTCGTCGGCGTGCCCACGCCGGAGATGAAGCTGGAGCTGCCACTGCTCGACGTCTTCGGGCGAGGCGGCTCCCTGAAGTCCTCCTGGTACGGCGACTGCCTGCCGTCCCGCGACTTCCCGATGCTGATCGACCTCTATCTCCAGGGGCGGCTGGACCTCGACGCGTTCGTCAGCGAGACGATCGGACTCGACGACATCGAGGAGGCGTTCACGAAGATGCACCGCGGAGAAGTGCTGCGCTCCGTGGTGGTGTTCTGACGCCGCCCGCCACCGGCCGCCCGCCACCGGGACGGGGCGGTCAGAACTCGCTGGTGTCGAGGTCGAACCCGAGGGGCTCGGGCAACGTGATCGCCTTGGAGAACTCGACCTCGACCTTGCGGGTGTAACGCTCATCGGAGGGCTCGGTATAAAGGATCGCCTCGCCCGCCTCCCGGTCCACCAGCAAATAGCAGGGGATCTCCCAGATACGTTTCTGCAGTTCAGGGGAGTGATCCGGGTACGGCGCCGAAGCCGTGGGACCATCGAACGGTGATCGACCTCGGCTACTCGCTCTCCCGCCGCTTCCCGGACCCCCCGCAGACGGACTACCGCACCGCGGACGTCCGCGCCCTGCGCCATGACCTCTTCTGCGGGGATGTCTACCTCGCCGACACCAAGGCCGACCGGGAGCTGTCCACAGCCTGGGGATGGGTGCCGGTGCTCGACTTCGCCTGGGCGCTGTGCGACATCGTCGAGCAGCTCGACCGCGACCCCCGCGGCAACCGCTCGCACCGCCCCCAGCACGCCGAGCTGGACTTCACCGAGTCCTCGGACCGGATGCTGTTCGAGCGCCGATTCGGCTGGGTGGACGTCACCGCCGACTGGATACCGGCGGACGAGCCTCCGCTCACCTTCAACCACTCCGCGCTGCGCCGCGAGGCCCGGGACTTCCTGAACGACCTGATCGCCGACCTCACCGATATGCACGGCGCGCTCGCCGACAACCCCATCCTGTGGGATCTCCAGGCCCGCTTCCCCAGGACGTGACTCGGCCCGCTTCCCCAGGACGTGACTCGGCCCGCTTCCCCAGGACGTGACTCGGTCCGCTCCCCAGGACGTGGCTCAGTCCGCCGACGGCTCGACCCGTACGCCCATCCGCGCCGCGAACACCGGGGCCAGATCGAGCAGTTGGGACGGACTGATCACGGCTCCGGCCAGC
Organism: Streptomyces sp. NPDC004647; assembly: GCF_040609575.1. Classification (NCBI taxonomy): domain Bacteria; kingdom Bacillati; phylum Actinomycetota; class Actinomycetes; order Kitasatosporales; family Streptomycetaceae; genus Streptomyces; species Streptomyces sp. NPDC004647. Next base: position 26,127 of record NZ_JBEXKU010000063.1, read on the forward strand.
CGCTCCACGCCCCGCACGATATCGAGCTCGGCGACCTCGCGCAGATCCACATCCGTCATCTCCGCGCCGTGGAGGTCCACCTGCCGCAGCGTGCAGTCCCGGAAGGTCACCCGGTCCAGCCGCGCCCCACCGAAGTCGGCCTCGACGAGCACACACCCCTCGAACACGACGTCCTTGAGCGAGGCCTTCCGCAGATTCAGATAGTCGATCTTCCCGCCGCGCACCAGCACCCGCTCCAGTACGGACCCGTGCAGCTGCACACCGCCGAGCCGCGCGTCGGCCAGCTCCACATCCCGCAGCGAGGCCCCGGCCAGATCCGTACCGACGCCCCGCACCTCGTCCAGCACGCAGTCGATGAACCGGGCGCCGGACAGCCGCACCTCGTCCAGCCCGCAGCGGTACACCCCGCAGTCCATGAACCTCGCGCCGACACCCTCCTGCCCGGCGAGGTCGAGGTCCGCGAACTCCAGCCCGTCGTAGTCCCCCTCCGACTCCAGGCCCTCTCCGTCGAACGGCCGCAGCCGCGGCAACCGCACCTCGGCCCGCCGCACCGCACCCGCCGCCTTCTTGGCCCGCGCCATGTTCGCCACCGCCTTTCGTCCACACATCGTGGACCACGGCACTGACAATGCCCCTGCCCTCACCGGACCGTGGGCCTGCCCGCATCCCCTCGCTCCGCACACGCGGCGACTTGACCTCAAGCAAACTTGAGGTCGGAGAGTGATGCGCACTGACCTTGTGACACGTCAACGAGGAGTCACCATGCGCGCGATCCGGCTGCACGCCTTCGGCCCCGCCGAGAATCTGACGTACGAGAAGGTGGGGGATCCCGAGCCGGACCCCGGCCAGGTACGGATCGCGGTGAGCGCGGCCGGAGTGCACCTCCTCGATACCGCGCTGCGCGAGGGCATGCAGGGCGGCCCGACCCCCGTACCCGAGCTGCCCACCATTCCCGGGCGCGAGGTCGCCGGGACGGTCGAGTCGCTCGGCGAGGGCGTCGGCCGTGAATGGCTCGGCCGCCGGGTTGTGGCCCACCTCGGCATGGTCCCCGGCGGTTACGCCGAGCTCGCCGTGGCCGGCGTGGAGAAGCTGCACGCGCTGCCCGAAGGGCTCGGCGAGGCCGAGGCCGTGGCGATGATCGGTACGGGCCGCACCACCATGGGCATCCTGCACCTCGCCGAGCTGCACGCGGGCGATATCGCGATCGTGACCGCCGCGGCGGGCGGTATCGGCTCGCTGCTCGTCCAGTACGGCAGGAACACCGGTGCCACGGTCATCGGCCTCGCGGGCGGCCCGGCCAAGGTCGAGCGGGTCCGCGAGCTGGGCGCGGACCTCGCCGTCGACTACAACGCGGCGGACTGGCCGCAGCGGGTGCGCGCCTTCCTGGGTGGCCACCGGGCCGACGTCCTCTTCGACTCGGTGGGCGGCGACCCCGGCCGGGCCGCCGTCGGCCTCCTCGGTCGCGGCGGCCGCCACCTGGTCTACGGCTGGTCCGCGGGCGGTCTGCTCACCGGCGGCCCGCTGGAATTCGCCGACGAGGAGCTGGAGCGGCGCGGCATCACCTCTCGGGCCGTGCTCGGCCCCGCGATGCTCGAGCGGATCGGCGGGGACAACCCCATGCGCACCTTGGAGGAACGGTCGCTGGCGGAGGCCGGGGCGGGTCGTCTCGTGCCGGCGGTGCAGCGCTTCCCGATGGCCGAGGCGGCCGCCGCACACCGGGCGCTGGAGAGCCGGGCGACCATGGGCAAGGTCGTGCTCATCCCCTGACGCGGGGCTTCACCACGTCGTAGATCCCCGGGGACGACGGGGGGACGACGGGGGACGACGGGGGGACGACCTGAGACTCCTGGGACGCCTGGGACGTTCTGAGGACGCCCTGGAACGCCGTCGGTCCGTTTCAGCCCCTCAAGCCCCTTCAAGCCCCTCAGCTCCCGGACGCCCGGATCCGCCACACGCGCCCGGCCGGGAGCTGCGCCTCCTGCTCGTGACACCCCTGTGCATGAATGAGGCCATGCACAGAGGGGATTCAGGCAGGCCGTCAGGCTGCGGCCATGTCCTTCAGCACATCGCCCGTCAGGCGGAAGCCCGTCCACTCGTCCATCGGGACCGCGCCCAGCGATGCGTAGAAGTCGATGGACGGGGTGTTCCAGTCCAGCACCGCCCAGTCCAGCCGCCCGTAGCCGCGCTCCACGCAGATCCGGGCCAGCTCGGCGAGGAGCGCCTTGCCGTGGCCACGCCCGCGTGCCTCGGGGCGGACGTAGAGGTCCTCCAGGTAGATGCCGTGCACACCGCGCCACGTAGAGAAGTTGAGGAACCACAGCGCGAAGCCCTCGGTACGGCCGTCCGTCTCGGCGATGTGTCCGAAGGCCGCCGGGCGGTCGCAGAACAGTGCGCGGTGGATCTGGGCCTCGGTGGCCTGCACTTCGTGCTCGGCCTTCTCGTAGGCGGCGAGTTCGCGGATCATGGCGACTATGGCCGGGACGTCCTCGGCCGTGGCTGTGCGGATCATGCCGCCAGGGTACGGCCGTACGACGGCACGCGGCCCGGCCTACGCGTCACAGCGCCGACGCCTCCTCCGGCGCAGGATCGGCGGAGGCTGACAGCTGACAGCTGACAAGGGTCAGTTCCAGGGCGGTTGGGCGGCGCTGCCAGATCCCCTGCGGAGCCGGTCCTCCGGCCGGCTCCGGGATCGTACGGATCGTGGGCGTGGGGCGAACTCTCGTCAGCCTTCGTTGTGCCCTCCGCCGCAGCCGCACCCGGCCGCGCTGCCACAGCAGGCGGCTGCCTCTGGGTCGTCGGCCTGGCTGCTGAGATTGTCGGCGTCGGCCTTGACGACGTAGACCTCCCACGGCTCCTTGCCCGGGCCGTGGACCCAGACCTTGTCCTGGAGGGCATAGCAGCAGGAGGTGTCGTTCTCCTCGAAGGTGGCCAGACCGGCCTCCTTGAGGCGGGCGGTGGCCGCGGTGACGTCCTCGGTGCTGGTCACCTCGACGCCGAGATGGTCCAGACGGGTCTCCTCGCCGGGCTCGCCCTCGATGAGCACGAGCTTGAGGGCGGGTTCCGTCACGGCGAAGTTGGCGTAGCCGGCGCGGCGCTTGGCGGGCTCGGTGCCGAAGAGCTTGGAGTAGAAGGCGACGGAGCCTTCCAGGTCGGCGACGCGCAGGGCGAGCTGGACACGGTCCATGACGGGCTCCCTTGATTCGATGTATGTCTATGTCTGCATCGCCAGCCTCCCACCTGATTCGAAGAGTGTCAACATAGATAGCTATCTAATCTTCCGTCGCGCGGGTTGGTCGACCCGCCCCCGCCGGAGACGACGGTGGAGCGGTGCGGGGCGCCCGCAACCGCCCCTCGCGATAAACGTGGAACGCTCCCCAGTTTTGGTGCTATCGCCTCGGCGGATGGCCCTCGCTGCTCGTACCGTTCCGGAGGGCGAAGTCCTCAGGGTCGTCGGATCCCTGTTGTCGGTGCAGGACCGGCCCGACAGACCGCTGCGTGTGACCGCCGCGGATCCACAAACGGGTGCGCCGACCGTCTTCGACTCCGGCAGTGGTGTCAGCCTTCTCAGGCGATTGCCGCGAGTTGTGCGGTCCCGGTCGTGCGGCCGCCGGTGACGATAGTCCGGTTGCCCTGCGTCCGCCCCGCTGGGCGGGTGCCGACGATGCGAGCCCTCAGCGGTTCTCGGCGAGCTGGTTGAGCGCGATGCCGCCGTCCAGCATGCCCGGCTGATCCGTGACGACCGGAAGCCGTGCCACGAGTCCGGTGTCCAGCAGGAGCGTCTGGGCGAGGACCGACGCCTGGTCCCAGTAGATGTGCTCGCTGTCGATGGACTCGCCGTGGAATCCCACGACGGCGACGAGCGGGATGCGGACCTCGCGTCCGGTCGGGCCGATCGCGGGGAGGATCCAGGGGACTTCGATGTCGTGGGTGAAGGACACGACCATCTCGTCGACGATCCGTTCGTCCCCCACCGTGCGGGAGACGGACCTCAGGGCGAAGTCGTCAGGGTTGCGGCCGATGAACCAGCGCTCGTAGAAATCCCTGACGTTCCCACGCCCCACACCACCCATGGCGGTCGGAACGTGGATCACCGTCGGGCTGTCGGTCATCGTGCTCATGGTGACCCGCACATCCCGGTGCACGAACTCGCTGTCGGTATGTGCGTCCCACACGCGTTCCATTGCCGCACGATCAGCCATGGGGTCGCTCCCGCCGAGAACACTGCCGCGGATGAACGGTGACCGGCCGACGAGACCCGGCCCCGTACGCCGCCTCGCCCCGGCCATTCAGTATGGGGCGCAGGAAGCCGGTGTGCATGCCGAGCCGCCCGGGCTCTCAGGCCCGGCATCCGCCCCAGGCGGTGATCATTCCTGGGGACAGCGCGGCGAAAGCCGAGGAGGCGAGCGCCTGCACCGCAGCGTCGACCTGCGCGGCGTCCACCAGCCCGGTGGCGAGCATCGCGTCACACACGCGTGCCCAGGTCTCCAGCCAGAACGACGTGACGGACCGTCCGGTCCAACCCGCCACGTACACCGACGAGTTCAACCGCACATCCGCCGAACCGACCGCCCTGCGCGACCAGTACGGCTTCGGACGGGCCACCGTGCGACCGGCCCGCATCCGGCCGTCTCCCCACCTTACTCGGCAGCGTATAGTCGACTCCGACTAACGAAGGGATGGATGATGGCGACGCAGAAACGACCCGTCTCCAATCTGCTCGGACTCGCCGTCCTCGGACTGCTGATCGAGCAACCGATGCACCCGTACGAGATGGCAGCGACGCTGCGGGAGCGCAACAAGGACACCAGTTTCAAGATCAAGACAGGTTCGCTGTACGACGTCGTGGAATCGCTGGCCCGTGCGGGCTGGATCTCCGCGCACAGCACCGAGCGGTCCGGACGCCGGCCCGAACGCACCGTCTACGCCCACACGGAGCTGGGGCGCAAGGAGTTCGTGAGCTGGCTGGACGAACTGGTGCGGAAGCCCGTCAAGGAGTACCCCAGCTTCCTCGCGGCGGTGAGCTACCTCGGCGCACTCGGGCCGGACCGGGCTGTACAGGCACTGGAAGAACGCATCGCCTGGCTGGACGAGGACGTTGAACGCGGCCGGCAGGCCCAGGACGAAGCGCTGGCCAAGCAGGCGCCGCGGCTGTTCGTGATCGAACTGGACTACGCGGTCACGATGGCGGCGTCCGAGCGGGATTGGGCCCGCGGCATCGTGCGGGAGATCCGCGACGGCACGCTCGTCTGGCCGGAGCTCATGACCGTGGAAGGCCGGGAGGTGTGGGCCGAGCAGGACGAGGCCGAAGCACCTGACGCGCCATGACCGGACTGCCCGCTTCCGTCAGCTTCTTACGCGCGACTCTCGAGGAAGGCACAAATCCATGATCCATGTCAGGGAACTGGCCAAGAGCTTCTCCACCAAGCAAGGTCCGGTACAGGCGGTGGACGGCGTCGACTTCGATGTCGCTCCCGGAGAGATCGTGGGGTTCCTCGGCCCGAACGGCGCCGGGAAGACGACCACCATGCGGATGCTGACCACCCTGCTCAAGCCGAGTGGTGGGACGGCCACCATCGCGGGGTGCGACCTGCTCCGGCAGCCGGCCAAGGTCCGGCTGCACATCGGGTACACGTCCCAGGCGGGCGGCGCGAAACCCGGCTCCGTGATCCGTAACGACGTCATCCTCCAGGCGCGTCTCTACGGCATGTCCCGTTCCGAGGCCGAGACCCGGGCCGACGAGGTGCTGGCCCAGCTCGGCCTCAAGGAGCTGGCCGAGCGTCAGGCCCAGAGCCTGTCCGGGGGCCAGCGGCGCCGTGTGGACATGGCGCTCGGACTGGTGCACCGGCCGCAGTTACTCTTCCTCGACGAGCCCACGGCGAACCTGGACCCGGAGAGCCGGATAGGGCTGTGGGACCAGATCCGCCGGCTCCGCGACGAGTACGGCACCACGGTCTTCATCAGCACCCACTACCTCGACGAGGCCGACAGCCTGTGTGACCGGGTCCTCATCATCGACCGCGGCCGCATCGTGGCCGAGGACAGCCCGGAACGGCTGAAGGCGGCCATCGCTCACGACACCATCGAGGTCGAGGTGGCCGGCGAGGTGGCACAGGCGAGCGAAGTCATGGCCGCCCACCCGGACGTCCAGAACGTGACAGGCGACGGCATGGTGCTGTCGGTGACCTGCCGGCACGCCGACCAGAGCCTCACCTCGCTGCTGCGGGAACTGGACTCGGCCCACATCCGGGCGGAGTCCGTACGCGTCCTCAGGCCCTCGCTCAACGACGTCTTCATGGCCATCACCGACCGCCGTCCGCAGCACGCTGCCGATGGCGCCCACGTCTGAAGGGAGCAGGGGTGCACACGTTCCGGGACGCAATGATCGTCTTCCGCGACGAGGCGTCGGCCTCGGTGCAGAACCAGATGGGTGTCTTCATCGGTCTGGTGCAGCCGATCGTCTATCTGGCCCTGTTCGGGCCGGTCATGATCCAGGTGCTGCCCGGCAACGGGACGTCCGCCTGGCAGATCTACATCCCCGGCCTGCTCGTACAGCTGGGCCTGTTCGCCACGGGTTACGCCGGATTCGGTCTGATCCCCGACGTGCGCTCCGGCTATCTCGAGCGGCTGCGGGTGACCCCGGCCAGCCGGCTCGGTCTGCTGCTGGGGCGGGTGCTGTGGGACGTACTGACCTTGCTGGTCCAGTCGGTCATCATCGTGCTCATCAGCATGCTGTTCGGGCTGCGCACACCCCTGACCGGAGTGCTGGCCGGGGTGGCGCTGATGACACTGCTCGGCGTCAGCCTGGCGTCCCTGTCCTATTCGCTGGCGCTGAAGCTCTCCTCCGAGTGGCTGTTCGCCCCTGTCCTCAACGGCATCGCCCTGCCCCTGATGCTGCTGTCCGGGATCCTCCTCCCGATGAGCCTCGCGCCGGGCTGGCTCCAGACCGTCTCGGAGTTCAACCCCCTCCGGTACGCGGTGGACGCCATGCGTGATCTGTTCGCCGGTGACTACACCTCCCAGCCGGTCCTGCTCGGACTGGCCGTGGTGGTCGCGCTGGTGGCGGCGTCGCTCGGGGTCGGCACCAGGACCTTCGCGAAGTACAACGCCTGAGTCCGGCACGGACCGGGCGGTCGGTAACGACATGGGGGCGCCTCGGCGCCCCCATCGTCGCCAGCGGCTGTCGGGAGACTGACACCCCACGCCACCCGTCGCCCGGCCGACGGTCCGCTGCGTTCCTCGAGGTCTGTACGCTGAGGTCGCCGCGGCACTACCGTCCCCCCACGACGACGTCCGGGAAGTCAGCCCCGCGGCTTCGAGCTGACTTGATCGAACAACGAGGGAGGGTACGCGGGTGCTTGTGGCGGAACGGTACCGGTTGGACACGGCAATCGGCCGGGGCGGAATGGGAGAGGTCTGGCGCGCCACGGACGAGGTGCTCGGCCGTCCGGTCGCGGTGAAACTGCTCCTCGGCAGCGAAACCGACGAGCAGGCCGGCGCGCGCTTCCGCCTCGAGGCCCAGACGGCCGCACGCCTCAACCACCCCCACGTCGTGACCGTGTTCGACTTCGGCTGCTGGAACGAGCGCTTCTACCTCGTCATGGAGCTCGTCGAGGGCATCAGCCTGGCCCAGGACCTGGCAGCCGGTGCAGTGTTCGGCCCGCAGAGCGTCGCCCAGATCGCCGCCCAGGCCGCCGCCGGCCTCTCCGCCGCCCACCGCCAAGGCGTGATCCACCGCGACATCAAGCCCGGCAACCTGATGCGGGACGCCGACGGCACGGTGAAGATCAGCGACTTCGGCATCGCCCGGTTCGTCGACGACGCCTCCGCCGCGCTCACCAGCACAGGCCAGATCGTCGGCACAAGCCTCTACCTCGCTCCGGAACGCGCGCTGGGCAAGCCCACCGGACCCGGCTCGGACGTGTACGCCCTGGGCTGTGTCCTCTACAACCTGTTGGCAGGCCATCCGCCCTTCCAGGCCGACACCCCAACAGCCGTCCTCTACATGCACGTCGACGCCCAACCCGCGCGTCTCTCCCTGCGACGCCCGGAAATCCCGCGCGCCTTCGAGGACTTTCTGTTCAGGATGCTGGCGAAGGACCCCCAGGACCGTCCCAGCGCACAGGACGTGGCCGACTGGTTCGCCGGCCCAGCCTGGCGCGGCAGCGACACCCAGCGGATGACCACACCCGACGGACCGGACGCGGCAACGACATACGGCCTGCCAAAGACCACCTTTCAGCCGACGGTCGGCGCCTCCCGGCACCGTGCTCCGCGGGAAGGCCAGTACGCCGCGCCGGGGACACAGCCGCAACTCCTCCTGCGCATACGGCCACAGATACGTCGGCACAAATTGCTGACGGGTGTGGTCGCCGGGATCGGCGCGTTCGTGGTCGCCACCCTGCTCGGCATGGCCTGGTTCTCCCCTGACAGCAGCGGATCGGCTCGCCCCGGAGACAAATCGTCCCAGGTCGCAGACCCCGCTCCGACCACTTCCAGATCTCCGAGCCCGGCTGTTTCCGAGCCCGTGACTCCCGCCGCTTCCCCAACCGGCTTGCCGGCCGAGGTGCTGGAAGAGAACGAGGACAAGGGAGATCGGCACAACAGGTGGAAACACGAAGGGCGCGAGGACAACGACGGCGACCATGGGGATGACGACGACTAACTGTGCCGCCTGAGCAGGAACGAGGGCGTTGAGCGGCAGGCTGCCCCCGCCCCCTTGTAGCCCCAGGGGGGCACGGCCCTCGATGACGGGCATCAAAGCGGTCTCGTGATGACACGTGCGCCGGTGTTCGCACCGACCACGAACATGATCGCCGAACGAGTCATTCGGGGAGTCCGCACGACCTCACCCGAGCCATGCGGAGAACGGACATCAACCTGCGAGGCGCTCTCTCAGTGCAGGATTCTTGTCTTGGCGCGTTCGTACTCCGCGTCCGATAGGTCTCCGTGCGCCTTGAGGTCCGCCAACCTGGCCAATTCGTCCAAGTCTTGGGCGCTGGGGTGGTCCGCAGAGCGGCTGCTCACACTCTGTACGGCTTCTCGTCGGGCCTCGCGCTCGCTCATCTTGTCGCCGCGGGCGATGAGGTACATGAAGACACCGAGGAACGGCAGGAACATCACGCAGACCAGCCAGGCCGTCTTCCCGAGCCCACCCATGCTGTGGTCACGGAAAATGTCGGCGACCACCCGGAACAGCAAGATCAGCCACATCGCCCCCACGGCGAGGAACAAGACGGTCAAGAAGACCCCGAGCACCGGATAGTCGTACGCCAAGAGCACATTTGCATCCATGACTTCCTCCCAATGGTGCTTATTCTTCTACTCTATTGCACTTTCAGGTGAATGTCCCTTTCGGGCGATATTGCCGTAGTGGATGGTTTTTACCCCTGGAGTAAGTCCATACAGCTATGGCCGCACGGACAGGAAGAGCCGTTCAGGCTCATCCCGGAAGGCGGCGGCCAGCAGGCCCTTGTTGGTCCGGCCGGCACTGGCGGCCCTGCCCGCCCCGCCGTTCAGCACTCCGCCCACGACGCTTCTGTGCGGCGCTTCCTGGGCGCAGCGCCCGTCACACCTCGTCTGTGTCCCGTCGATGCAGTCCGGCCTGGACAGCTCCGACCATCACGCGTGCAGCGAGGGCGACGATCAGGATGTTGCCGACCATCTGCCCCATCGCGACCGCGCGCGCTGCCTGGGTGTTGGCGGTGATGTCGCCGAAGCCGACGGTGCTGAACACGGTGAGCGCGAAGTACAAGGCGTCCGTCCTGGTGAGCGCCTCACTGAAACTACCGGGTCTGCCGCGCTCCATCAGGTAGTAAGTGGACGCGAACAACACCAGGAACAGCGGGATTGTGCTGGAGATGGCTTCCACGGCCCGCAGACGAGGGGCAGCAGACCGTGTGATCATTCGGACTTGCCAGGCGAACAGCAACGCCAAGAGCATCAAGCCGACGACGAGGCCCGCCGCCGTACCTCCAGTGAAAGCTTGGTCCATGGGGAGCAGGTAGTACGCCAGGACGCAGCCAGTCGCTGTGACGACCGACCGGATCCCCGCGAACAGCGCCAGGCGGCGCGCGGCCGACCGGGACGGCCGCGATTCCCGGCCCGTGCCATTCTCGCCCCGGGGATCAGGCTTCTCCATAGGTTCGTCTCCGCTTCAGAGGACTGCTGCCGCAGCGAGACGACCCGCTCCGGCGCAGGCGCTACACAGCGATACAACGTTCAGACTGGACAGGGGCGAAGATCGCCATCTGAAGGTACATATACGCCACTCTGAGGCGCGAGTAGCTCGTGGCGGTCAGTGGCGAAGGTCTTTACGTCGGCCGTGACAGCGGCGGCCCAGTCCGGGCGCGTCCGACCTGGCGTTTCACTTCCTGGGTTGGCACCGCCCGGCGTGGCCTCGTCGACATCAGAGTGCAGCCCTTCGCCGACCTGTAGAAGGAGGCAACCAGCGCGTTCACACGGAACTAGCGGAAGTACCTGGCGATCAACGGGACGACCGTGGCCAGCCGCGTCGCGCGGGCGAAGCGGGCGGGGAAGGCCACGCCGGAGGACTAGGAGCTGGGCCACACAGTCACACCTGTCAGAACTCGACTCGGGCTACTGGCGAGCCAAGTGCATCCGCATCTCGCTATCAGCGTCTCTGATGAGCTTGCCCGAGAGGTCGACCGTCACGCTGTGGAGGGTGCCGGTGAACCGGAACGGAGAGCGGTACTCGGCCGTGACCGACGGGCCTGGATTGGCTCCGCATGTCATACCGCCCGGGTTGAACATGACAGGGGTGGTCACCGGGAATTCGGCTTCCGCCACACGGTGGCTATCGATGTAGAGCTCGGCTCGGCCCGGTGTGCCCTTGCCCGCGGCGATGTCGGGTTCGCCGGTCGGTTCGAACTCGAAGCGCAGCTCATGGCGGCCTGCGGGTACCGGGTCCGGCGAGTCCACAGTGTAGAAGGCTCGGCAGACGTAGTTGTGGACGTAGTGAAGTTTGCCGTCCCTGATGTAGAAGCTCCAGCCGCCGGCGCGGGTTCCCTGGCTGATGAGTACGCCTTCGGCGCCGTCGGCGGGGATCTCCACGTCGGCGGTGATGCTGTGCGGTCGGTTGAGCACTCGGGGGGCTACGGACGCCGGAAGCGACGCGGTACCGGCACGGAAGGTGTAGTTGGTCCGCTCCTTGGTGATCTGAGGACGCTCCGTCATCATCCGCGCGAGGGTGCTGCCGTCGATCGGCAGCACGTTGTACTTGCCAGCTTCGACGTACCACAGGGAGACCATCTCCAGCATCTTGTCGCGGTGGTCGGCGACGACGTCTTGGGTCTCTGCGAAGTCCTCGTCGACGTGGTAAAGCTCCCAGTGATTGACGTCCAGGTCGGTGAGCTTCTCAGCCGTGATGGGCGTCCCGAAGGGCTGGTCGGCCTCGGCGTAGGAGGGGCCCGGCCAGGGGCATACGGCACGCCATCCGTCGTGGTCGATGGCGCGGTGGCCGAGGATCTCGAAGTACTGAGTGCGGTGCAGGGTCGGCGCGGACGCGTCGTCGAAGCTGTGGGCGAAGCTGACGCCGTGAAGCGGGGATTGGGTGACGCCCTTGATGGTGCCGGGCGGTTCGATACCGAGGACGTCGAGCACGGTGGGGACCATGTCGATGAGGTGTGCGTACTGGGTTCGCACCTCTCCGCGTGCCTTGATGCCACGGGGCCAGTGGACCAGGAACGGATCGCTGGCGCCGCCGCGGTAGGTCTCCCGTTTCCAGCGCCGGAACGGCGTGTTGCCTGCCCATGTCCAGCCCCATGGGTAGTGGTTGAACATGGTGGGGCCGCCGAGTCCGTCGATCGCCTTGAGACTGTCCTCAATCGGTTCGGGGGCGTTGTTGTAGAACTGTGCCTCGTTGGTCGTGCCGGTCACTCCGCCTTCCGCGCTGGCGCCGTTGTCGGAGACCACCATGACCAGGGTGTTGTCAAGTTCACCGGTTGTCTTGAGGAACTCCAGCAGCCGTCCGATCTCGTGGTCGGTATGGGAGAGGAAACCGGCGTAGACCTCCATCATGCGTGCAGCGAGACGTCGTGCCTGCGGGGAGAGGGAGTCCCAGGCCGGGACGTCCGGGTCGTGTTCGGAGAGCACCGCATCGGCCGGCACGACGCCGAGCCTCTGCTGGTTGGCGAAGGTCACCTCGCGGTAGGCGTCCCAGCCCTCGTCGAACCGGCCCCGGTAGCGGTCTGCCCACTCCGGCGGGACGTGGTGCGGCGCATGGGTGGCACCGGTGCTGAAGTCCATGAAGAACGGCTTGTCGGGTGCGACCTGCTTGGCGTCGGAGATGAACGCCATCGCCTTGTCCGCCAGGTCAGAGGTCAGGTGGTAGCCCTCTTCAGGGGACGCGGGAGGCTCTACCTGATGGTTGTCGTAGACCAGCTCCGGATACCACTGGTTCGTGTCGCCGCCCAGGAATCCGTAGAACCGCTCGAAGCCGCGGCCGAGCGGCCAGCGGTCGTGGGGGCCGGCTGGAGACTCCTGCTCCGAAGGCATCAGATGCCACTTGCCGAGCATGTACGTGTTGTATCCGTGCAGCAGAAGCATCTCCGACAAGAACCCGTTCTCGAATGGGATGTTGCCGTTGTAGCCCGGGTACCCGGTGGCCATCTCGGCGACCGCCGCCATGCCGTTGGCGTGGTGGTTGCGGCCGGTGATGATGCACGAACGCGACGGCGAGCACAGCGCCGTGGTGTGCATGTTGTTGTACAGCAGCCCACCCGCGGCCAGTGCGTCGAGGTTGGGCGTCCGGATCGGACTTCCGTAGCAGCCGAACTGCCCAAAGCCCGTGTCGTCGAGCACGATCAACAGCACGTTCGGCGCTCCGGGTACTGCCCGCGCCGGCTCGGGCCATGCCGGGCTGGATACTTCTGTGGTCCGCCCCATGACTCCCGGGAAGGCGGTTCCTGGCTGGTATTCGATCACCGGCATCAGTCCGGCGCTCCTTCCCACCGGTCCTGACTGTCGATCTGGCAGACGGATCCGGTGAACTGGGCTGGCTGGCGGGGGTCGGCGCCCTCCGCACCAGAGTGGCGCTTCGTCCACCCCGGCCCGGTGCTCCCGAAGCCGCCTACGGCGTCCCGGCCGTGCGCTGCAAGGAAGCAGTAAATGCGCCGAGGTCCCATCGCAGCACTCAACGTGCGGGGCGGTCGCATTCGACCCGCGATGCCGAGTGAATACGCTCAAGCGGTTCTCGTGCCGTAAGCCGTTTTCCAGCTCTGCGGCCAGCCGCTGCACTGGTCAGGCTGCCAGCCCGATCCTCGTGCCCACGAGATCCACGTTAGGCGTCGACAGGGGCGGCTGCCACCGGGCGGAGGGCGTCTCGCAGGTTGCGATGGGTGTCTTGCCTCCAGCTACATGCGTCGGGAGAGACGCCCAAATTGCACGCGTATCGCCGGATTGAACCGTGCGGAATGGGCATGACCGCGTGAGGTCGGCTCCGCGGGTTTGGCCGGTGTCGTGGACGTGTATACGCACGTCGTGCAAGACACCCAGCGGGAAGCGATCAGCCACATGGACCGACTGCTGAAACGGCGCCTTGATCGCGGCTGACTGCCCTCGTTGATGTCAGCCGCGGATGTCAAACGCCCCGGACGACCATCAGTCCGGGGCGTTTTCCCTGTTCGGGGCTGGAGCCGACTGTCGGATTCGAACCGACGACCTTCGCTTTACAAGGATGGCAAGAACCTCATTGATCCTTCATTACCATTCTCATTCCTGGCGCTTCTGCGCAGGTCAGAGCCCCGCAGGCGGAGCACATCGGGTAGCTCTTTCCTGGTCCTTCTCGATCGTTGTGTGTCCTTGTGTTCCCACCACGTTCCCATGGGGGAGGCCCTCAAGAGCGTCCGTGCAGGGCGAAGCAGATACTGCCCAGGTCGGTGCTGTGCCGCGAAACGCTGAGCACCGCAGATCGTTCGAGGTGGAAACCGGCTCTGGCCCCTGAACCCGGGACGGAGCCCATGACCATTTCAGCAGGTCAGACGCTTGCTCACAGACTACTGCGGTTGAATGCGTGATGTCGTCAGGGGGGATCGCGGAGGAGGCCGGTGCCGGCGAGGCAGCCGTCGAGAACGTCGTGGCGGGACTGGAACTGGCGTAATTCGCGCCGGACAGTGGTGATCAGGTCGTCGGGGGCCCGGTTGGCCAACGTGGTACGCCGCAGCACGGACCAGACGCTGTTCAGCCCGCAGGAGGCCGCGTCCCCCGGCCGTGCAGAGCGAGATGCCCGGCGGCCACGGCGTGCTGCTGAAGCAGGCGCTGGCGCACGTGGGCCACGTGTCCTGAGCGCCGGCCCCTCCCAGGCGTCTCACGGTCCGGCGGCGGTTCGGGTCAGACCTTCTCCCGCGTCCACACCCAGCGCACCCGGCTGTCGGCGCCGGCGCGGACCGTGCGCGCGTCACGGCCGACGTGCGCGTTCATCGCTGACCGCAGCCGGTGCCGGAAGGTGAACCCCGGGGCCGGTCCTGCCTTCGCGGACCGCTCCCGCACGTCGGCCTTCGTGCACAGAACGTCCCACATTCGGTCCGGGCACTCCCCGCGCCGCCAAAGGAAGTCGCAGTACGGGACGTGCGCGATCTCCAGGTTCAGCCAGCCGTCCTTCTTCAGCACGCCCTCCCACTCGGACAGGCGGAGCTTCAGGTAGCCGCGCGGCCGGTCGGACTTGTCGACGCTGGTGATGCCGAGCACGCGGACGAAGCCCGGGGTGCGTTCCAGCACGACCACCGGACGCTCTTTGTAGGTGTTGTCGTCGTGGGTGAGCTCGGCCGTCCACACACTGCCGACGGCCGGTGGCCAGGACGTCACTCCGGGGGGCGCGGGACGGGCCGGCGGCCCGGTCCTCAGCCAGCGCACCAGGCGGACGGCCGCGGCCACCGCGCAGCCGGCGGACAGCCCCACCAGCGACCACCACAGGACGGCGAGCAGCAGCGTCCCGGCGGTGGCGTCGTCCGGGTCGGGGACGAGGGTGCCGCCGGTGTAGTGGATCCAGTACCCGGTCACGATGGCCAGGAGCGCCTTCCACAGCGCCGTCCACAGCAGGACCAGCGGGAAGTAGCCGTGGTCCACGATCCGCATCAGACCCAGTACGGCGGCGGTCGTCGCGTAGATGACGGTCATCCCGGCCGTGGGCTGCTTGTCGACCTCCGCGTCCAGCGGTGTCATGACGCCCGCCACGACGCAGCAGAGGCCCACCGCGCGTGCCGCGACCAGCATTCGGCTCCCCTTGAGCCGCGCGGGCGCCACCATCCGGACCATCGGCCGGGCGACCAGTACGCACAGCACGAGCAACGCCACGCATATCCAGGTGTTCCTGGTGCCGGTGAAGCCGACGCGGAGCACCGGAAACATCAGCACCCACATCGCCCAGGAGCCGAGCCCCACCGCCAACGGCGCCCCTACCGAGTATTCGGGTGTCAGCCGCTTCGACCTCAGCCGTGGCGGCTGCATCCCTCCCATCAGCGGCGTGCTCAGACACACCAGAAGTACGGCCCCGGCCAGAATCGCCTGCACGTTCCCCGCCCCCCGCTCTTGTCGCTGGGAGCAGCATGGCCCCGCGACCGGCGTGCCCGGCGTTGTTTCGCTCTTCCGGGCCCGCGCGCCGGTCAGTCTGGTAAGGCGCCCAGGTCGGCCCGCGCGGGGCTGTCGTCGAGCAAGCCGCCCGACTGGTGCCGCCGCAGCCTGGCATACCTCATACAGTCGGCATCCCGCAGGGATCATGGACCGTCAGCCCCGCCGACACCATGCTTTCAACGTCAGTAACGCGTCCCAGTCCCCGCTGGTAGGACCGAATGTGCCTGAGCATCAGACGCCGCCCCAGCCTGACCGCCCAGCCCCGGCAACGACGCACTAGCGTGGGATTCATGTCCGCATCCTCGGCGAGGGTGCTCTGGCACTGGCACGAGGACGGCGAACACTACGACCTGGAGCACTTCCAGCTCATCCCCGCAGCGGACACCTGGAAGGTCCGAGTCCGCCGGACCACCTACTGGGCACTGACCGGCTGGCAGGTGACCAGGTTCGTGGCCGACGCCGGCTTCACCGACATCACCTGGCACACCCCAGCCTCCAGCGGGTACTACCAGCCCGTGCTCACCGCACAGCGCGCCCCGTCCGCGCCATAGTCCAAGACGGCGGCGTCACCACGGCATGACCCGCCGACCACCCCTCCCGGCAACCCGGCGACGACCATTCCC
This sequence comes from Streptomyces sp. NPDC004647, assembly GCF_040609575.1. Taxonomy (NCBI): domain Bacteria; kingdom Bacillati; phylum Actinomycetota; class Actinomycetes; order Kitasatosporales; family Streptomycetaceae; genus Streptomyces; species Streptomyces sp. NPDC004647. The sequence goes on from NZ_JBEXKU010000063.1 coordinate 42,335, forward strand.
GGTCACAGCACCAGCTGCTCCAGCCTCGGCGAGTCAACGGCCAGGTCGCACTCGCGGCACGAAGGTCCTGATTCATCCGAAGCTTCGTGTCCCGGAGCGGACTTGCTCACTGTCTTCGTCATGGATGGGTTTGGCCACGCGTCCTCCTGGCGACGTGCGAATCGCTATACCTGGGGATGTGTAGGCAGTGAGTCACAAGAGAGCCGACCTCGATCAGGCGTTCGAGGTCGGCGCTGGGGGGGAAATGAGTGAGCTTAGGCGATCGTCGGTAGTCGGTGGTTGGGTTCTAACCACGGTGATTGTGAGTTCCGTGGTCAACGTGATCACTAGCTTGATCGAAGTCCCGGACGGTACGGAATGGTGGGTAATTTCAGCGGCTCTATTGATCTTGGTCTTCGCGGGTTCTGTGGAATGGCGCAGAGAGCGGAGGCGGGAAGAGCAGCGTCAACAGGATGAGCGGCGGGAGCAGGAGGGGCGGCGGGAGCAGGAGGGGCGGCGGGAGCAAGAAGAGCAGCGGCAGAGGGAGCAGGAAGAGCAACGGGAGCAGGAAGAGCAACGGCAGAGGCAGCAGGAAGAGCAACGGGAGCGACAAGAACGGGAGCGGAGGGACCGGGAGCAACAGGAGCGGGAAGAGCGCGAGCGGCGGGAGCGAGAGCGGGAAGAGCAGCGCCAGCGGGAAGAGCGAGAGCGGCGGCAGCGGGAACAGGAAGAGAAGCGGCAGCGGGAACGGGAACGCGCGCTATCTGCGGTGCAGCCCATTCAGGTAATCAAGCTCAAGAGGGAGCTGAGTTGGAAGGGCATCACTGGGTATTGGATCACGCCGCCGCCAAAATTTGCTGCTGTAGATGCTGCTCAAAAAAGGTGAAATCCGAGTTCGAAGCGGCCTGTAGCCAAGCCGGGGTGGTACCGCCGCGGTGGGGAAATCGCAACAAGAAGGCAGGGCAGCAACTCGCAGAGAAAACCGGGGATCTTCGATGGCTTGTAGTTGGCGACAATGTCGCAAAGCTACTGAGGGTTGGAGAAGTCATTTACGGAACACAAGGAGGCGTGGGGATGCCTAGTTCTCCGAGTCTGATTCCCACGGATGCTACGGCACACTCCTACACGGTTGCCGCTGATTCCGTTATCGGGCAGATCAAAGTCATGCGCGAAGTCACTCTGTAACCAAACCTTCCGTGGTCGGGCGGGGCGCCGGCGTGGATGCTGCGGTCGTGCGATGGCGCCGACGGCTTCGGTGGTGCGGTCATGCTTCCGTCTTTCGGATCGGGGCGGCCCCGGCTGATGCCGGGGCCGCCGAGCCGTTCAGTGCGTGTGGCTGTCCGTGCGCTTGGCGCGATTCATCCGTGCGTCACGGGCGTTGCGGGCGATGGCGAGGAGTCCTTGGGGGTCGGCTTTGCTGTTGATGGCGCCGTGGAGGACTTCGGCCAGCTCGTAGCTGGGGTCGGTGGTCAGGGCCTTCTTGAGCGCGAGGCGCGCGGTGGGGAGGTCGGTCTGCCGCCAGGTGACCCAGGCCAGCAGGGTGAGGGCCGGGACGGCTGCGTTGGTGTGAGGCGCGATGCAGCGGCGGGCGAGGAATGCCCAGAGGCGCCGGGCGTAGGGAAGGTCGTCGTCCTCGGAGAATTCGAGGCCGTGGTCTCGGGCCCAGTCGTCGTGCAGACCGTGGATGAGCCGGGCGGCTATGTCGTCGGCGAGTTCGGTTGCTCCGGCGCGGAAGTCGCGCATCGCGGTTTCGAGGAGCGAGTGGGTGGCGTCGAGGGCGGCGTCTTGCCCTTCCGGCGCCGCGCATTGGGCGGCGTAGGCCGCGCCCTCGTTGTCGAGGGCCGAGAGTTGGTGAGGGGCGTGCTCCGGGTCGATGGGCTGGAACTCCTTGACGATCTCCCTGGTGCGGCGGCCGGGTGCGTAGCCGAGCTGGATCAGTTGCGCGGCGGCGCTGTTGGGGTCGTCGAGGGCGGGGAGCGGTTCGCCTTCGCAGCAGCCGGGCAACTCGCATGTGAACGCCCACCAGCGACCTGCGACGAGGCCAATGCTCTGCTGGGGGGCGCCGCGGTGTTCGACGAGCGCGTCGATGATCCAGTCGTTCACGGGCCGAAGGAGTTCGGCGGTCTCGTCGGCTGGGTCAACTCCTCGGTGATCGACCGCTGCAGCGGATTCGGCTGCCCGGTGATGCCGTACGTCTCCGCGAAATCCTTGCGCTCCAGCTCCACGGGCAGCAGACCGGCCTCGCGAACCAGACCCTCGGCGTCGGCACACGACTGCGCGAAGTGCCGCTCCAAGGAGGAGTCGAGGCCGCGCTGCCGACTCTGCAGATAGCCCTCCTGGCTGACCAGCCAGTCCGCCAGGATCACCACCCCCGTGATCAAAACCGCGGCTGGCGCCTCGACGTACTCCGGCGGCAGCGGAGCGCCCAACACTTCAAACACCGCACCCGCGTGCGCCTGCCGCTGCCTCGCCCACGCAGGACCGCCTAGCAGATCCTGGTTCTGGGGATGGATCGGTACGTATTCGTGGAACCGGCCGTGGTGCCCGCCGATGACCTCCGCTACCCGGCGCACCGCCCCTTTCACGGAGGTCCCGCCAGCCTCGAACCCGAGAGCCGCGAGCACAGTCGCCGCGGCGTGCATTCCTGCGACGTCGTGGCCCATCCGCTCTAGCCTGATCCGCCCCGGATCATTGGTTAGCGACTCGCTCAACAGCGCCCGCGCTCGTGCATCGCAGTACTGGAACCCGGAGAGCTTCCCGATGTCGTGAAGACCTGCACACAACGCCGGTGGAGGAGCTGGTCTCCGGCGGCGGCCCGTGGCCCCTGCGCGACCCGGCCGCCGGAGGTGAGGACGACGATCCGGTGTGACGAAGGGCCCGCCCGCCGTACGAGCTGCCCGCCGGGAGCTGACCAACGACGACGTGGCCAAGTCAGCTTGCCGTTCACCCCGGAAGACCAGTCCTCGTTGTCTGGGCCATGCCAGGATGCCGTGAACGACACCGAACGAGGACATAGGAGCAAATACGTGAGAAGACCGTTAACGGCTGTGTTGTTGGCGCTGGCGACGCTGCTCGGCCTGACAGTGGCCACCGCGCCGGGGGCGCACGCCATCGTCGGAGGCACCGCCGCTGCCAAGCTCCGTGGCCAGGTGCAGGTACAGCACTTTGGCAAAACCATCTGCACCGGAACCCTGATCGACGTGAAGTGGGTCCTGACCGCGAAGCATTGTTTCAAAAGGGTGACGGATGACAAAGACACGAATGTCCTGATCGGTGACCGGCGTTTGGGGGAGGGGGAGCGGCGCGATACCCAATCGGTGTCCAGAACCGTCGCCGAGGACGCAGCACTCATCGAGTTGTCCGAACCCTCCACTCGCAATGAGCTCGTGGTCGACTACACAGCGGACTTCGCGCCGGAAATGAGCAGCGTGGCCGTTCGCGGTTGGGGCAGACCCGATCCCTCTCTCCCAGATCTCTCCCCCGAGCTGAAGGTCGCCACAATGAGGGTCACCGGCGACGTGGTACATGAATTTGAGCGTCTGGATGAAATGGGGAGCGGTGTAGCCTCCCATGGTGATTCCGGCGGCGGAATTCAGTACGGCGGCAAGGTGGTGGGAGTGGTTGCGCAGGGCGACGAAGAGACCTACGTCGACATGACTCCCACCTACCTCATCGCTGGTTGGATCGAGAGGGTAAGCGGGATCAAGCCCGCGCCGACGCCGCCCACCCCCCTGCGGGTGATGCCGTTGGGCGACTCGATCACGGCCGGCGTGGCCAGTTCCACCGGCTCCGGCTACCGGGCCGAGCTGTGGGACCAGCTCAATCTCGGGGGCCGCACCATGGATTTCGTCGGGACACAGCGAGATGGGACGTTCGCGGACATCGACCATGAGGGTCATCCCGGCAAGCGGATCGATGAGATCGCCGATCTCGCCTATTGCCCGGTGCGCAGATACCGGCCGAATGTGGTGACGCTGCATGCCGGCACGAACGACATGGACAAGGAGTTCGAGCTGGCAACCGCGCCAGGGCGGCTGGG
>NZ_JBEXKU010000064.1:0-45655 GCF_040609575.1 Streptomyces sp. NPDC004647
GACCACCAGCAGGCGACGATAATCCGAAGCGAGGAAGGAAACCAAGACGATGACGTCGAACCGCACGTATGACAGCACTGCGGCTTGCTCATCGAACGGTGCATCAATCGGATCAAGCAGTGGCGCGGTCTGGCCATGCGAACGGACAAACTCGCCATCGCCTACCGGGCCGCACTCCACCTCGCCGCCATCTTCATGTGGACCTGCGATTGACCAAGAGGCAGAACCTAGGAGCCCCCATCTCCCTCAACGTTGGCGACCATCCTGCGCAGCACCTTGAGCGCGGCCACGTACTCCTCATCGCTGATGCCTTCATGGACCACGGCGCGCAACTCGGTCACCAGCTCACGCACCCGCACCCTGGCAGCCTCCCCCGCATCGGTGAGGTGCAGGCGCTGTCCGGCATCGACCCGCAGCCAGCCGCGGTGGACCAATTGGTCGACGACGCGCGCAATCTCGTGCTGCCCGTCCGCGAGGGGCGTCAGCTGGATGACAACCTCCTCGCGGCTCGGCGCCTCCAACCCGCCGTTCACGCGGTTTAATACCCAGTACTGCGGCTGCGTGACGTCGATCCTGGCCATAGCGTCACGCAGATGTCGGGTAACGGCCGCGTGGGCGAGTCCGCTCCAGTACCCGATGGGCTGCGTGGCCAGCATGTCGTCGGTGGCGCCCGGATCGGCCGGCGCCTGGTCGGTGGTGGTGTCAGTCAGCGGTTTCATGATCCCGACGCTATATCCCCTAGCGCACGGAACACCGCCGAACCGGCGTCAACCGGATCAAGCCATGGGGCGAGCCCATTTGCCCCGACGAACTCGCCATTGCCTACGGGGCGGCACTCCACTTGCCTGCCATCTTCATCCGACCCGACGCTGACCAAAGAGGCAGACCCTAGCCGTCGACACCACCGAACGCGACACCCTGTGGCAGCTGGCCACCGACTGCCACGACTCCACCATCGAGGTCACACCGGCGCCCTGACCAGCCCTCATGCCAAGTGCCCCGGATGCGTGTGACGGCGCCTCCGGGGCACCTGACGCTGTCCGTTGACCAGCGGCGGCCGGTCAACGGCAGTCGGGGCAGTGAGTGGGCATCCCCGTAGCGCGCGAGGGTGTTCTCTCGGAAGCCGCGCGGAGAGGCAATCTGGGGGCGAGGATCCTGTTATGGAACCCGTCCCTGAACCCGAGCACGTCTGGTCGCGCCTGGTCTCTGCGCGCGAGGCGTACCGCGCTGCCGTGCCACCCGAATACGACGAGGTGCTGCTGGAAGTAGCGCAGCGAGCCGAAGACGCAGGCAGCATAGGGAAGGCGGACATCGGGGCGCTGGTGGTGTGGAAACGTCTGCCGGCCAATACGAGATGGGTCTCGGAGCTGATGTCCGTCCCGGAAGCTGATGTGAGGGCGGTGACAGCCAGGGCGGTCGCTGCGGTTCGTGATGTGTCCCTGGTCCGCGGGGAGGCCGCGCAGCAGGGTCGTGAAGTTCTTTGGGAACTCCCCGGTTTCCGTCACGGCGCCGCTTTGGCATCTGCGGTGCTCACCGCTGCGGCGCCGCAGCGGATGGCCGTGTACGACCGACGTGCTCGGCAAGGGCTCGAGTGGCTCGGGTACTCCCTCGGGGGTCCCCGTGGCCGATACGGCCGCTACATGGACCTGCTCGGCGACCTGCTCGACCGGAGCGGTCCCGGTACAGAGGGGTGGACTGCGCGGGATGTGGACACCGCCCTGTACTGGCTCGGCGGCCAGGGCTGAGGCGCAGCGAGGAAGGTGGTGTCGCCTCGGGCCGGCGACTTGCGGCATCTCGTAGTCGGCGTGCTGGGCACCGGCATTACGGGCCTGGCTCAGATGGTCGATATCGCCTCGGTCGCGCTTGTCGTGATCATTCTCAACGGGGCATTATCACCTGATACTCACACCGTCGGACGGTTCCGCGCCTTGCGCTGCGTGGTGCTGGTCGGCTGCGAGCCGTCGTCCGGCAGGCCCAGCTCCAGCGAGGAGGCCGGTACGGCGACCACGCCGAGAAGTCGACTTACGGACCTCAGGAAGTCTTTGTTCCTCTTCAACACTGATGGAAAGTCGGCGAGACAATGTGCGCTGCATTACCGGGTGGTATGGCACAGAGTTCCCGCTCTGATTTCGCTCACCGGTGATGTCGCTGCAGGCCACGGGCTTTACCTGGTCTACACCCGGTAACTCGCCCCGTCACGCGATGTCATGAAAAGCCGTCACTTCCTCCGAACCCCGCTGAGTGAGTATTGGGGCCATGCCACAAGCAGCGACTAGGCTGCTCTGCACCAATCCCGTCCGGACGGTGGAACACCACAGTGCACGAGCCCCCGCGGGGCTCACGAACGTGGGGGCCGGAAGGGAGGGAGGCCCCGATGGCCACCCAGAATGAGGATCAGGGCCAGAAGGGCCGCCGCAAGAAGGCGTGGGAGCGGACGAAGAGGTTCGTCCGCTCGGCCGCGAAGTGGGCCGTACCCGTACGGCACCGCGCGACGCCGTGGCGCACGGCCACCACCGGTGCCCGGCCGCGACCAGCCAGGACCCATCCCCCAGGCACAGCGGGCAGGCCTTCAGCGGACCGGCGCCCAGGCCGTCCGGCCAGGCGGTGATGCGGACCGCGGCGCCGGAGGCCTTCAGTAGCTGCTCGGCGTGGAGGCCGGGCAGCGCGCGGCGCAGCTGGTTCCCGTTCGACCAGGACAGCCAGACGGGCCATCGCGTCGGCGCTGAGGAGGACCTCTTGGAGGTGCAGGCGTACCTCAGGCGACGCCGCGCCCGGGCAGGCGCCCGTTGTGCAGCGCCTTGAGGAGCCGGGGCAGCTCCATGCCGTTGGCGACCGCCGTGCGGGCAAGGAAGGAGCCGTTCGTCTCCCCGCGGATCAGCGGAACGCGGATCGGCAGATCCACCTTCTTCAGCGGCTTGCTGCTCGTGCGGGCTCGCGCGGGGAGCCCTTGGCGCCCTCGGTCATGACCAGACCGTGGCACAACCTTTCCGACACACAGGAGCGTCACGCCGTCGGCGTTAACGCGGGCGAGGGACGGACAGTCCGGGGAAGTGCCCCGCTGTGGCGCGCTCCCTCATGCCGGTCGCGGCAGCGCTCGGGTCAGAAAGGACGCGATGCGCTCCCCCCACCCACGGATGTCCGCGCGAGTACGGGACACATGGAGTTCGGCGTACGGCATCAGGCCGGCCAGCGCTTCGGCGGTCGAGACAGGGTGGCCGGGGTCCCCCGCCCAGGCGAGGACCAAGGTCGGCAGGGGCAGCCCGGCGACGGCCGAGGGGGGCGGCAGATCGGATCGTGCCAGGCCGCGCAGAATGGCGGGCAGGACACCCTCCGCGGGCGTCGGCGGTACGTACGGCACGTCGGCGACGATCTCCGGGCTGGGCTGCTGCCTCCTGGCCGCGAGCCAGACGTCCGCTCCGTCCCGGGCGATCATGTCGGCGGATTCCAGGTTGTTCCGCGCGTGGGTAGTCCTTGTCGTCCAGGCCATGGCCGGGATGAGCAGGACCAGCCGGGAGAACCGCTCGGGCTCCCGGACAGCGGCGTGGATCACCGTTGCGCAGCCCATCGACGCGCCCATGGCGTTGACGCCCCGGTCGGCACCCAGGTGATCGAGCAGGGCGAGCAGATCGTCCGCGAGTGCGGAGTACGTGTAATCGGCGGCGTCGGGGCCGCCCGTCGACCGCCCGTGTCCCCGGGCGTCGTAGCGGACGAGGCGCTGGCCGGCCGTCAGGACCGGCTCCCAGTCGAACAGACCCATGCAGTCCTCTGCGGCACGGCCGGCGAACCCGCCGTGCGCGTACACCGCGAGGGGGCCCCGGCCCCGATCCTCGTACGACAGCTCGGCCCCGCGATGACGGAAGCGGCTCTCCATGGCGATGCTCCTATCCTCTCCGTGGTCCGCCCCGCATGGGGCGGACGGGCATCCGCCTTCCGTGTCGGCGGCCTTGGCCGGGCACGTCCTCACCGCGGGCGGGGTCGCCGCTCACCCATGGTGCACAGGAGTGGCGCGGCCCAGGTGGGCAGCCCGTCGCCCGGACCCTCAGCCCTCGCGCCCTCGCCGGTCCTGCTGCTGCGCATCGCCGCCGGCCCGCTCACCGGCGGTACCCTCCCGCTCCCCCGTCGCGCCTCCCGGCGGCCGCTACTCCCGTCCCGTCCTGTCTTCAAACCGCAGATTTTGATGAAAGATGACTATTCAATGGGTGAAAGCCCTTTACATAGGTCTCGCCTACCCCAGGGAACGTTCTTGGGCGGGCGAGGCGGCGAACGAGGCAGGATCAGCGGCTAGCAAAGGCCAGCTGGATGCCAAGGCCCACGAAAGCGGCGGCGAAGGACCGGCGCATCCAGGCCAGCACCTTGGGGCGGGAGATGATCTTGTCGCGAACAGCCACGGCGAAGGCTCCGTAGATGACGAACACGACAAACGTCATGATCATGAAAACGGCTGAGAGTTCGAGCATCCGAGGGAGACTGTTGGGGCTGCCGGCAGGAACGAACTGCGGCAGGAACGCCAGGAAGAACATCGACAGCTTGGGGTTGAGGAAGTTGATCAGGATGGCGGTTCCGGTGACCCGGGTAGCCGACTGATCCCTGCGTTCCCCCTCCGTGTCGATCTTCAGCGTGCCCCTCTCACGCAGGGTCAGCCACGCGAGATAGACCAGATAGGCGACACCGGCCCATTTGAAAGTCTCGAAAGCGGCAGCGCTGGTGTGAAGGATGGCAGCGAGTCCCGCGATGGCTGCCGCCAAGTGCGGGACGATGCCGAGGGTGCAGCCGAAAGAGGCTACAACAGACATACGGAACCCCCGAGTCAGACCGGTGGCCAGGGTGTACAAGGCGCCGGTTCCAGGGGAGACGACGATGATGAACGCAGTGATCAGAAACTCAACGCTCACGATGAGCTGCTCCTTTTGGTTGGTCAGTACCGCTACTTTGCCAGGAGAGCCCGTCGCAGACTCGATATCGTCAGACCGCCGAGTTCGTGCGCGGCGCTCGATGGCTCGCGGTCTCGTAGGCAGGCGCACAACAAGAGCCACAAGCAGGTCCGGGCCCGTGTCGAGCACGTCTTCGCCCGCATGAGGACCTGGAAGATCTTGCGTGACTGCCGTCTCCGCGGCGACGGCGTGCACCAAGCGATGCGCGGCATCGCCCGCCTGCACAACCTCAACCTGGCCGGATAGGCGAATCGGCCGCCCCGTGGCCGCTGACATGGGCTGCCGGTGAACGAGCCGACCACGCCGGTCCCGAGGTCACTTCGTCTGCCGGCGGGCCTGCTTAACCTCGCGGTCGATGGCCCAGGCGTCGGCAACCGGCCCGAGGTGGCCGAGCTTGTCGGGGTTGATAACCGAGCGGATGGTCTGGATCTGCCCGTCGAGCACCTCGAGGGCCAGTATCTGGAGCACCTTGCCGTCCCGGTCGCGGAAGATCGCGTCCGGTTGTCCGTTGATCTCGTGCGGCTCGAACGTCACGTCGATCCTGGCCATCAGGGGGAAGACGGAGCCAAGCAGTCGGGCCACGTTCTCGGCGCCGACGACGGCCCTGGCCAGCTGCGGGGCCTTGCCGCCGCCGTCCCGACCAGTTGGACGTCGGCGGCCAACAGATCCCGCAGGCCGACGACATCGCCTTCGCGGAGGGCGTCGAAGAACCGCGTCGCCAGCTCCTGCCGCTCCTGACGATCCGCTTCGAACCGCGGCCGCCCGGCCTCCATGTGCCGCCGTGCCCGCACCAGCAGCTGCCGGCACGCCGCCTCCGAACGCCCCACCGCCGCGGCGACCTCGTCGAACCCGAAGGCGAACACCTCCCGCAGCACGAACACCGACCGCTCCAGCGGGCTGAGCCGCTCCAGCAGCAGCGCCGCCATCGACACCGAGTCGGCCAGCTCCGCCGAGCGCGCCGGATCCTGATACGGATCACTCAGCAGCGGCTCGGGGAACCACGGGCCCATGTACTCCTCCCGCCGCACCCGCGCGGAGCCAGCACGTCGATCGAGACCCGCGTCACCGTGGCGGACAGAAAGGCCTTGACCGACGTGGGGCCGGGTCGCCGAGGTGTCGAAGCGCAGCCATGTCTCCTGCACCGCGTCCTCGGCTTCACCCACGCTGCCAGAATCCGGTAGGAGATCGAGAACAGCAGCGGTCGCAGCTCCTCGAACTCCTCGACCTTGCTCACGCCGACTCCCCCTTGAGGCCCTCCCGCCCGTCGTACTCGCCGGCGCGGGCATCTTCTGGTGATCATCCGGTACCGGCGGGGCAGAGCAACACCCCCAGGCCCGGGGCCCGGAGCTCGCGAACGGGCCCCGGGCCGGTTGCCGACGGCCGTTCAGTCGAACTGCCCGGGCTCGTAGTCGCCGGCCGGCTGCTGGGTGATGATGTTCAGCCGGTTCGCCGTGTTCATGAAGGAAATCAGGACCACCAGAGTGGTGAGCTGCTCCTCGTCGTGGTGCTCGGCGGCACGCGCCCCGACCTCGTCGCTCACCCCGCCGGCCCCGTCCGCGATCCGGGTCCCTTGCTCCGCCAGCTCCAGCGCGGCACGCTCGGCCTCGGTGAAGACCGTGGCCTCCCGCCACGCCGCCACCAGGTTCAGCCGCACCGAGGTCTCGCCGGCAGCGGCGGCATCCTTGGTGTGCATGTCGATACAGGCGGCGCAGCCGTTGATCTGGCTCACGCGCAGCGCCACCAGCTCCTGCGTCGCGGCCGGCAGTGGCGAGTCCTTGAGCGCCTTGCCCGCCGACATGAAGTGCTTGAGGACCTTGCCGGCGGTCGGGCTGGCGAAGTAGTTCAGTCGCGCGTCCATCGTGTGCTCCTCCGTGTTCGTCAGTGGCTCCACCCCCGAGACGAGATGGCCCGGCTCCCTGTGACACGTACGCTTGTGTGACCCACGTCTCCCCGCCGCCGGGGGTTCGGAGATGTCACAGGCCGAGTTGCTGTCTCGTCTTACGGGGTGCGGGCGATCCTCGATCAAGGAGCTGATGATGAACCTCGCTGTGGATCACTGCCGGGCTGCTGGCCGTTGTCTGCCTGGCCGGCAGTGCCAAGATGTTCGTGCCCAAGGAGAAGATGGCCGGCATGGGCACCTCCACCCGATGGGTCGAGGACTTCAGCTCGGGTGCCCTCAAGGCGATCGGCGCCATTGAGCTCCTGGCCGCGGCGGGCCTGGTCCTGCCCGCCGTGCTCGACATCGCGCCGGTTCTGGTGCCCGTTGGCCGCCACCGGTCTGGTGCTGCTGTTCGCCGGCGCGGTGGTCACGCGCCTCCGCCGTGGCAAGAGGGTCGAGTCTGGGAACTGCCGCCGCACTTCGTCGCCGGAGGCATGGGCGCTGTGCGGGGCGCCGCAAACCGTTTCGTCGCACATGCGAAATCAAGTCAACAGTGTTCAATAACAGATATAAATGACAGCTTCTCAGAAAGAAAACTCTCAACACCATCCTAAACACTCCCAACACCCCCGTCCGCCGATAGAGTCCGACTCGCGTAAAGCCCACATCTCCCCGGCGAGACCGGGACGTTGGAGGTGCACATGGCGCTGGTCGTGGTTCGATTGCACCCCCAGGGGGACCCGGTCTCGGGCTCGGATTTCTCCGCGGCGCTGAACGGGCTGACGATCCGTGTGTTCGATCTGTCCACGGCGTCGGGCGAGGCGCAGATCGGCAACCCGGCGCGTTATGTGGCACCACCGGACCCATTGCATCCGGAACTGCCGCATCCGGACACGGATATCGTCCAGCACGTCCGGCTCACCAACCCGCTGTCGGGCACGTTCGAGCGGCTGGCCGCGGCGACCGCGCTCTTCGAGATCGCCCCGCCGCATCCGCCCGCGGGCCGCCCCGAGCACGGCACCCGGGATCTGCGCGTCGAGGTGTCGCGGGGCGGCGGCGTCATCCTCGTCCGCCGGATCTTCATGAACGTACCGGAGTCGTCAGGGTCGATCCCGGCCGACCGCGGTGTGTTCCCCGGCATCGGCCCGACGTCGCTGTACCTCGCCCTACCCCCGGCCGGCACCCAGATCGACCCGGCCGACGCGTACGTCGAACTGCCCGCCGACGGCAGCCCGCCGGCGTACGACGGACTGCTGAACGCCGTCGCCCGGGTGCTGGGACACGACCCCGGGGCGCCGCTCTCCCTTACGGGGCTCAGTGTGCCGCAGGCCCGGCACGTGGCCCGCGAGGTCATCTGGAACCAGAAGTTCCGGCCGATGCCGGTGCCCGCCGCGACCGACCTGGGCAAGCTGTACACCACCCCGGTCAGCACGGCCGACGACGCCGAACGCGGCCGGTTCGAGGCCAAGTTGACGTCGTACTACGCCCAGGGCGACGCGGACGCCGAGCGGCTGACGACCTACGTCTACGCGCTCACCACAGCGGTCGACGCGGAGGACCGGACGACGAAGGCCACCCAGGCGGCCCTCACGTTCCCCGTGCTGCCGGGGCAGACCGGCACCGGCGGGCGGTACACGACCGCGCGGGCCCTGGTGACGAACCTGCCCGTGAACGTCCGGTTCACCGTGCCCGCGCGCTACTTCTACGCGCTCGGCGCGGGCCTGCCCGTCACCTACGACGCCGAGCAGCGCTACCGGTCCGCCGTCCTCGCGGACACCGAGCGGCTGCGCGTCATGCTCAAGACCGCCAAGGACAGCGGGGTGATCAAGGAGCAACCCCCGGCCTCCCCACCGCCGCTCCCCGCCGGACAGCCGCCGGTCACGGACGCCCCCGCCGTCACCATCACCCAGGCCGTACGACGACTGCGCGCTCTCGGGGACACCTCGGGCAAGCCGCCGCAGATCGCCGCCACCGGCGACGTCCTCGCGCTGGTCACCGGCTGGCTCACGGTGACGCAGGCCGACATCGACACCGCCTTCTGGGGCACCATCGTCACGACCCACGCCAGCGGTCACCTCGACCTCGTGCTCACCACGCTGACGCGCGGGTACGTCGTACAGCCCGGCAACACCCCGCTGCGGGCGAAGATCCGCGCCACGCTCGGGCCCGCGGACGCGCCCGCCGTCTCCCGGATCAAGGCGGCCGAGTGGGAGGCATTCTTCCGCAACGACGCGTCCTGGCCCGACACTCTGCCCGACTTCACCCGGCCCGGTTCCCTGGACGAGCGACTGCAGGCGTTCATCCAGGAAGTGCGCAAGTTCTTCGTCCTCGCCTCGGCGGTGCAGGCCGTCCCCGACAACGCCCCGGGTGCGCCGCCGCTGCTGCGCGTGCCCGACGGAGATCCGGTCAACCGCTTCGTCGCCGCCTACCACGCCCGTGCGGGAGCCGACTTCGTGTTCGGCGGCACCAACGATCCGGGACACGTCCGCGACTCGCTGGACGACGTCGGGAACGCCCTGTTCGCGACCGACCCGCGCGGGCGCGAGTGGCTCGCGGCCGCGGTCGCGACGGTCGACGACCTCATGCGGCTGGCAGCCGTCGTCCCGGCGCCTCTGCGCTTCTCGATCGTCGAGGCCCTGTACGCCCGCGGCTTCACCAGCGCCGCGCAGGTGGCCGTCCGTACCCGGCAGGGCCTGCGGGACGCCCTGATCGGCACCGTCGCCGTCGACTTCGCCGACACCCTCGGCGCCGCGGCCGGCGGCCCTGCCCCCGATCCGGACCCGGGCGGCGACGGCCGGGCGCCGGTGCCGGTCAACCCCGACGGATGCCTGGTCGACTGCCGGCCACCGGACCACCTGTCCGCCCTCGGCCCCGTCGCCTACCTCAAGGCCCTGCTCGCCCTCCCGCTCAACGCCGACTGCCACAACCCGGACGGCACCCCGCACGGCGACGCGGCGCCGCCCACCCTCGGCGACCTCGTCGTGGCCCGCCGCGGCCCCGTCGACCAGTTGCGCGCCACCGCCGCGAACCTCAGCACCGCGATACCGGTCGTCGACCTGGTCGACGAGTCCCTGGAGGCCCTCGCCGCCAACCCAGGCGCGGGCAAGGGCGCCGTCCACGACACCTCCGCCGAGCTGACCGACGAGGACCTCGCGGCCCGGCCCGAGCACTCCACCCCCGCGGTGCCGCTGCCGGCCGGTGCCACCTACACGCCGCCCGCCACCGACGTCAGCCACCCGCTCCTCCCCTACCACCAGCCGCTGGACATCGCGCGCAGCCACCTCGACGCGCTCGGCACCTGCCGGTACGAGGTTATGCGGGCCTTCCGCCGCGACATCACCGAGTTCGTCATCGACCCGGGCGCCGAACCTGCCGAGTTCCGCCCCACCCTGTGGCGCTACCCGCTGCGTCTGCCCATCGCCCTGGAGTTCCTCGGGATGAGCCCGCAGGAATACGCCCTGCTGTTCTCCCCAGGTCCGACCACCAGCCCGAGGAAAGGCACTCCCGTCTGGGAGTACTACGGGTTCGTCAACAAGGTGGAGAACGACCGCTCCTGGACGGACCTCGTCGTCCGGCTGCCGCGGTTCCTCGAGGCTACCGGCCTGGACTGGTGCGAGTTCCTCGACTTGTGGCGCAGCGGGATCGTCCCGTTCGGACGCGGGGGCGAGGAGGGCCGTGACGACCAGGACCGGACAGAACCGGATGAGCCCGCGTTCCCCGACTGCGAGCCGTGCCGACTCGACGACTACGTGCTCGACCTCTCCGTGGAGGCCCTGCGCCGTCTGGCGGTCGTCGTACGGCTGTGGCGGATCCTGCGCCGCGCCTGCACGCCCGCCTTCACCTACGCCCAACTAGCTGACGTGGCAGCCGTATTGACCCTCTTCGGCTCGGACGGCTCCGCCAACCCCGACTTTGTCCGGCAGTTGGCCGCGCTGCAGCTCCTGCGCTGTCACTTCGGACTGCCCCTGGCGCCGCACGACAACGAACCCTCGGCCGAGACCCCGCCGGGAACCGGGCACAGCCCGCTGCTCGCGCTGTGGGCCGGGCCAGGCGACCCGCACGGGGACTGGGCGGTCGGCGCGCTGCTGAAGCACACCGGCGGGCACGCCGTGCGCCGCTTCCGCTGCCGGCCCCGTCCGGCGAAGTTCCTGGAGATCCTCGCCGAGAACCTCGACCCGCTGTCGGTGCTCGCCGGATTCGACCCCGCCGATCCGCAGGCCAGTTGGCACTCCCGGCCAACCAACACACTGCGCTTCGCCGAGGTGCTCGCCAAGCTGTACGCCAGCGATCTCGGCGTGGGCGAGCTGCTGTTCCTGTTCACCGTCCAGGACCACACCCAGGGCGACGACCCGTTCAGCCTGCCCTCGCCCAACGAGACGCGTGACGATCCGCTGACGCTGCCGGACGACGACACGGCCAACTCGCTGTGGCGGCTGCGGGAGCAACTGCTCGACACGGACGCCTCGGACGATGACGCCGCCCGGTCGTGGACGCAGGTCGATGCCGCCCTGCGCACCGAGTTCGGCTACACGAGCGCTCCCGGCTCGGACCCGCTGTACCGGCTCGGGGCGCGCTTCTTCCCCTCGCTGCTGGAGGACGACGGCATCGTCGTACCGGTCGAGGACCGGCGCTGGAGCGCCCCGCTGGCCGGTTCACCGCCCGCGATGTGGAACACCCCGCCCGACGGACCCTTCCGCTACGCCGCCGACCGGCTCACCGCCGGGCTCCCGCTGCGGGACGAGGCGGTGGCCGCGAAGCTGGCCCGGATCCGTCAGCTGCGCCCCGAAGAGCGGCACGCGGTGCGGGAGTTGCTCGCGGGACCGCGGGCCGACCTGTCGCCGTTCGCGTTCCTCTTCGAGGACGCCGAGGCGGCCCTGCACCTCCTCGTGCACGAGGAGGACGAGCGGGAGCGGTTCGCGTTCTTCGCCCGCTCGGTGCGCACGGCGGTGGCTCGTGCACGGGTCGTCGCGGACCACCTCGCCGGGCACGTCGAGGCGGCGACCGGGCAGCGCCGAGGCGGCACGGCCGCGCTCGCCAAGGCACTGCTGCTGGTGCTGCGCGGCGACGAGAACGAGGGCCTCGCCCCGTGGGAGAACGACGCGGGGACGGCGCCGACCGTGACCTGGGACGGAGTGAACGGGGCGGCACTGGCGGCCCTGCTCTCGGTCACCGGCACAGGTCTGCTGGGCGAGTACCGCCGGGTCACCACGTCCGGTCGGGGCCCGCTCGTGTGGCGGCAGCCCACCTCCGCCCTGCGCCTGTTCGGTCCCGGTCGCGACGAGGTCGCCGTGGCCGTACCCGGCCTGGTGCCGGGGCTGGATGCCACGCTGACGGCGGGGCAGGCCCGGTTCGCCGGGGTCCGCAATGGGTTCGCGCTCAGCGACCCCACCGGTGAGCCGCTCGGCGCCGCGGAGGGCTTCGCCGTCCGCTGGACCGGCAGCCTGCTCGTCGAGACCGGCGGCGCGTACACCTTCTACGCCGGTGCCCCCGGGCAGGACGGCGAGATCCCCGACCCCGAGGCCGCGCGGGCCCGGCGCTGGCGTGTGGTGCTGCGCCGGGGACAGCGCGTCTGGGGCGTCCTGGCCCGGCACTGGCCGGGCGAGACGGGCGCACCCGAGTGCGCGTCCGAGCTGGAACTGCGCCGCGGCGCCTACGACGTCGAGATCGAGTTCGTACAGCCCGCACCGGAGTTTGCCGAGGCCGACGACGTACGCCCGGCCACCACCGGATTCGAACTCGCCTACAGCGGCCCGGACTCCGAGGGCCGACCCATCGCCCTCCCCCGGCACCGGCTCTACCGGCGCACCCAGGACCCGGGCCCCCTGGACCGGAATCTCAAGGACCTCACCGACGCCGAGCGGCGCGCCCTGCGGGAGCGGTACACCGGCTCGCTGCGCGATGTGCGGCGCACCTACCAGCGGGCGTTCAAGGCGCTGCTGCTGGCCCACCGGCTCGGCCTTGCCGCCGCCCCCGTTGCGGACGACGGACAGTCCGAGATCGGCTATCTGCTCACGCACCCGGACCGGTTCTCCGGGGCGGCCTACCGCAAGGAGGGCGCCGCCTACGCGGTGCACCTGGCCGGTTTCGACCCCAACCTGCTGCCGGTCGCTGACCCTTACCTGTCCCCGGATCCGGCCGTGGACCAGCGGGTCGCGCCGTCCATCGCCCGGCAGCAGGCGCTGGCCGACATCTGGGAGCGCCTGTTCGACTACACGGTTACGCGGGCCGAGACGACGGGCTCCCCGGAGCGGCCCTTGTGGCTGCTGTTCCACGAGTCCGCGGAGGGCCACCCCGACCTGCCCGCGGATCTGCTGCGGTACGTCGGCGTCGACCTGCTGCGCACCTCGCTCGTCACGCTGTTCGACGGCCGGCCCGCGCTGGTCAGCGACGACCTCGTGGACGAGCGCTGGCCGATCCGCGTCTGGCACGCCGACCTGCTGCTGCGCAGGGTGCTGCGGCGCTTCCTGGTCGCGGACGTACGGGCCGCGCGGCCGGACCTGTGGGCCGCCGACGACCCGGCTGCCGGTGGGAACGCCAACCTCACCGCCTTCGTCGCCGACGGCTATCTGTCCGCCGGACCGCCCCGCCGGTACGCCGATCTGCGCGCCCTGGACGACGGTCTGCGCGAACGCGGCCGCGCCGCCCTGCTGGCGTACCTCACCCGCTTCGACCGGGTCACCGGCGTCGGCGGCGCCCCGGTCCGCGAGGCCCGGCATCTCAGCGACCTGCTGCTGCAGGACGTCGAGGCCGGACTGTGCGAGCGGGTCAGCCGCATCGACGACGCCATCGGCGCCGCACAGACCCTGGTCAGCCGGGCGCGGCTCGGTCAGGAGCCCGGCTGGGTGCCGTCTCCCGGGTTCCTCGCGCTGTGGGACGCGCAGTTCGCTCGCTACCAGGTGTGGGAGGCGTGCGCGCGGCGGCGGTTCTACCGCGAGAACTGGGTGGACGTCGACGAGCTGGCGCTCGCCCGGCGCAGTGAGGCGTTCGCGTTCTTCGAGGCTCAGTTGCGGCGGGTCACGCTGACCCGGCCGGAGCCGGGCGGGCTCGACGTCTGGGCGCAGCCGCCCGCTCCGGAGCACCCGGGGCTGGCGCTGCTCCAGGTGCGCGACCCTGCCACGCTGCACGAGGGGGACCCTGCCTGGCACGGGTTCGATCTGCTGGGGACTCCTCAGCGGCATGCGCGGCCGTCGTGGCTGGCGGCGGTGCATGCGCCGTCCGGCGACGGGGGCGACGTAGCGACTGAGGGCGGAGGGGGCGAAGACCGGGAACCGCGAGGCGATGGCGGGGACGACCGGGAGCCGCCGCACGACGGTCCGATCGAGCTGGGGATGGTCCTGCGCGACGAGCGCGGTGAGCCAGGCGACGACAACAGTCCGTCGTCCTCGGCAGCGGTCGAACTGCCCTGGTGGATCGAGGCGCCCGTGCAGCTCGGCACCCGCTTCCTGCGGGTCGCCGCCGCCGGAGACCCCGCCGTCACGGCCGGGCCCGGGACGATCGGCCTGCTGACTGCCCCTGCCGCGTCGTCGTGCTGTGCCACGTGCGGCTGTGAGCACGGCCCGCTCGTCGACGAGTACTACTTCTGGCTGGTCGACACCCGGCTCTACGACCCCGTGGAGCAGGACCCGGGCTGGCTCTGGCACGAGCCCGACCAGCTGCCCGGCCTGCTGGCGTGGCCGGAAAAGCGAGCCGTGCGGCTCGCGTGGTGCCGGGTGCGGCACGGGGAGTTCAGCCCCGTCCGCTACAGCAGCGAGGCCCTGCGCTGCACGGCCGGGCCGGCCCTCGGCTTCGCCGGGCGGACCGACGACTCGATCCACCTCGTCGTCACCGGCGGCATCGCGCCGCCGGGGCACGCGGCTCAGCCGCCCGGGTTCCGCTACGACATCGCCGTGGACGACGTCGTCGTACTGCCGCAAGCCGTGGCACCCCCGCCGGCGCCGCAGCCGCCGTCCGGTCCCGTGCATCCGGGCCAGTTGCCCGCCTATCCCTACTTCGTGTTCCACAGTCCCGGGGCACCGCTGGTGCCGGACTCGCCGCATGCTGCGGCGACGGCCGTGGCGGCGGCGCTGCGCGCGCACTGTCATCCCGGTGCGGCGCTCGGCTGGTACCGGCTCGCCGCGGATGTCGCCCATGGCAACGCCTCGTGGATGCGCTGTTCCGGGCGGGACGAGCGCAGGGGGCATCGCGGGTGCTGCACGGACAGCACGCGTGCCTCTCAGGAGGACGTGCGGCGGCGCAGCATCGTGCTGCACCATGCCGAGACGCTGCTGGAGTGGGGCGACGCGCTGCTGCGTGCCGGAGGGAGTTCCGAGGATCTCAGTCAGGCGCGGGTGGTCTTCGACGGGCTGAAGGCGATCCTGGGCCGGCGGCCGCGGCTGGTGCTCGACGCCGATGCGACGCCGCCCGACAAGGCGCCGACGGTCGCCGCGCTCCTCCCGCATCCGGCGCCGCCGAACCCTCGGCTGATCGGGCTGTACGACAGTGTCGAGGACCGGCTGTGTCTGATCCGCGCGTGTCTGGACGCGCAGCGGCTGCCTGCCCTGTGGCCGCCGGACGGGCCGTTCTTCGGGAACACCGAGCGGCTCGGCTGCGACGACGTGTGCGTGCCGGACAGTCCGTACCGCTTCGCCTTCCTGGTGAGCCGGGCCCGCGATCTCGCCACGGAGGTGCACGGCCTCGGCACGGCGCTGCAGGGCGCGTTCGAGCGCGGGGACGCCGAGTTCCTCGCCGCGGTGCGCGCGGACCAGGAGCGTCAGTTGCACGCGCTGTCGGTGCAGACCCGGCGGTTGCAGTGGCGGGACGCGGACTGGCAGGTGCAGGCGTTGCAGAAGACGAAGCAGATCGCCCTCACCCACCGCCGTTACTACGCCGACCTCGTGGAGAAGGGGCTGATCCAAGGCGAGAACGACTATCTGTCGCTGACCGAGCAGTCCGTGGGCAGCCACGGTACGGCGATCCCGCTGGAGGCGACGGGGCAGGCGCTCGGGTTCATCCCCGACATCTGGCTCGGTGTGGCCGGCATGGGCCCGCTCAACGCCAACCAGCTCCCGCTCGGCACCAAGCTCGCCGGGGTCTTCTCGGCGGCCTCGCGCATTGCGGGGATCTTCGGCACGATCGCGGGGATCACCGCCTCGGAGCGGCTGACCGAGGCCGGCTGGGACCGGCGGGCGGCCGAGTGGCGGCACCAGGTGGAGATCCACGACATCGAGATCGAGCAGATCGAGCGGCAGATCCTGGCGGCCGAGCGCCGCCGGGACGCCGTGCTGCACGAGCTGGACGAGCAGCAACTGCGCTGGGAGCAGGCCCGGATCACCGAGGAGATCGTCCGGGACAAGCTCACGGGCCACGCCCTGTTCCTGTGGCTGCAGCAGGAGACGGCCGCGCTCTACCGGCAGACGTACGAGCTGGCCGCGCGTGCGGCGGTGCAAGCGCGGCGCGCCTTCGAGCTCGAACGCGCCTTGCCCGCAGGGGACTTCCTCGCCGACGCCCGCTGGGACCGGTTGCACGAGGGGCTGCTCGCCGGTGAGCGGCTCGGGCTTGGGCTGCGGCGGATGGAGCAGGCGTACCTCGACCTCAACGGGCGTGAGTACGAGCTGACCAAGCACATCTCGCTGCGCCTGCACGCGCCGGTGGAGTTCCTGCGGCTGCAGGCCACGGGGCGGTGTGAGATCGAGCTGCCGGAGTGGCTGTTCGACCGGGATTATCCGGGGCACTATCTGCGCCGGATCAAGAGCGTCGCGCTGACGGTGCCCTGTGTGGCCGGGCCGTACACGGGTGTCCATGCGCGGCTGACGCTGCTGGCGAGTACGACGCGGGTGAGTCCGGTGCTGACGAGTCCGGTGGCGCCGTGCTGTTCGGCGCGGGCCGACGAGCCCTCCGCGTGCTCCCACGACTGTGCTTGTGGGGGCGGTTGCGAGGACTCGACGGGCTGCGGCCACGGAGGTTACGCCCTGCTCCCCGAGGACCCGCGCGCCGTACGCCGGTACGCCGCCCGGGAGGCGGTCGCCACCTCCACCGGCCAGTACGACAGCGGCATGTTCGAGGTCCGCTTCCAGGACGAGCGCTATCTGCACTTCGAGTACCAGGGCGCGGCCAGCCGATGGCTGCTCGAACTCGCCCAGGAGGACAACCAGTTCGACCTGTCGAGCGTGACCGACGTCGTCCTGCACCTGAACTACACCGCGCGGGAGGGCGGCACGGCCCTGGCGGAGGCGGCACGGCGGGAGGCGCGAAAGCGGCGGCCCGGCAACGGACTTCGCGTGTTCGACGTCGAGCAGGACCTGCCGCAGATGTGGTCCGTCTTCTCTCGCGGCGCCGAGGACGAGGAGCGGCGGCTGCCGTTGCGGCTGTCCCGCGCGATGTTCCCCTTCCTGCCGGGCAACCGGGCGCTGCGCATCCGCCGGGTCGAGTTCTTCTTCGAGGCCGGGTGCGCCTGCCCGTCGGTGCACCACCCCGTGCGGTTCAGGCCGCCCGGGCGTCGGGGGGCCGAGGAGTACGAGGTCGTCGAGTGTGTGGCCTCGCGTGACTGGCCGGAGCTGTTCCACGGTGTGCTGCCCGACCTCGGCGCGGAGGGCGGTCCGACGCTGGTGCACGGCGGACGGGAGGTCGACCTGGGCAGTGTGACGGTGCCGGGGCGGTTCGGTGAGGTATCGCGGCTGTGGCTGCTGTGCAGCTACGAGGCCGACGACTGTGACCGGGACCGGCGATGACCGACCTGGGCCAGGGCGCGCCCGCCTTCCTGGGCGCCGAGCAGGACGACACCGAGCGCGGCCCCGTCCGGCCCCGGCCGGATCCGCTGCCCGGGGCGGAACTGCCCTCGGCCGGCGGGGCGGTGCGCGGAATCGGTGAGAAGTTCGGCACGGACTCGGTGACGGGCACGGGTTCGTTCGCGATTCCCGTCCTGCTCACGACCGGCCGGGACGGCTTCGGCCCGCAGATGTCGCTCGGCTACGACAGCGGGCAGGGCAACGGGCCGGTCGGATTCGGCTGTTCGCTGGGGCTGCCGTCCATCACACGCCGCACCGACAAGGGGCTGCCCCGCTACGACGACGCGCACGAGTCCGACGTGTTCGTCCTGTCCAGCGCCGAGGACCTCGTCCCCACCGGGCGGGACCGGCGGGACGGCGGGTATCTGGTGCGCGGCTACCGTCCCCGGGTGGAGGCGAGCTTCGCGCGCATCGAGCGCTGGACGAGCGTCGACGACCCCGCCGATGTGCACTGGCGCTCCTGGTCCGCGGACAACGTGCTGACGGTCTACGGCGTCGACGCCGACGCCCGGATCAACGATCCGGAGGCGCCGGAGCGCGTCTTCTCCTGGCTGATCAGCCAGACCCGGGACGACCGCGGCAACGTGATCGCCTACGAGTACGACCGCGGCGACGGCGTACGGGACCAGGCGCAGCGCTATCTGCGGTGCATCCGGTACGGCAACGCAGTCCCCCTCCTGGATGACGCCGGGGACCGCCCGGCCTCTGTGACTGCGGCCGAACTGTGCGCACTGCAGTGGCACTTCACGCTCGTCCTCGACTACGGCGGCCACGACGAGGAGCGGCCGGGCCCGGAACCGGACCGGCCCTGGTCGCCCCGCCCGGATCCGTTCTCCTCGCGCCGCAGCGGGTTCGAGCTGCGCACCGAGCGGCTGTGCCGTCGGCTGCTGATGTTCCACTCGTTCCCCGAGGAACCCGACGTCGGCGACGCCTGTCTCGTCGCCGCGACCAAGCTGACATACGCGCCGACTCCGGCGCCGGACGAGGCGACCCGCCCGGTCTACGCGGAGCTGACCGCCGTCACCCACGCCCGTTTCCGGCGCCGGCCCGGGGGCGGGTACCGGCGCAAGGCGTTTCCGCCGGTGGAGATGGCCTACAGCCAGGTCGCCGTCCAGCACGAGGTGCGGGTCGTGGAGCCGCGGGAGCTGGCCCGGCTCCCACACGGCCCGGGCCGGCTGCGCTGGCTGGACCTGCACGGCGAGGGCATCCCCGGTGTCCTGACCGAGCATCCCGGCGCCTGGTACTACCTGCGCAACCTCAGCGCGCTCACGGATGCGCCGCACTTCGGCGCGCTGGAGTCCGTACCGCGGGTGCCGAACCAGACCCTCGCCTCGGGTGCGGAGCTGCTCGACCTCAGCGGGGACGGCCGTCTGGACGTCGTAGACCTGACGGGGCCGCAGGCCGGGGTGTACGAGCAGGACGAGCACGGCGGCTGGCGGCCCTTCCGCCCCTTCGCCGGGCCGCTGGCCAGCGCCCCCCGGGCGGACCTGAGGCTGGTCGACATCACCGGGGACGGGCTCGTCGACGTCCTGCGCCTGGCGCCCGACGAGCTGGGCTGGCACGAAGGGCTCGGCACGTCGGGCTTCGGCCGCGAGCACCGGGTGCCGGTCGATCCGGCGCAGTGGCGGGGCACGCGCGTGGTTTTCACCGACGACTCGGGCGCGCTGCTGCTGGCGGACATGACCGGGGACGGGCTGCGGGACCTCGTACGGGTCGGCTGCGCGCAAGTGTGTTACTGGCCGAACCTCGGGTACGGCCGGTTCGGCACGCGCCAACTGCTCGAGAACTGCCCGCGCTTCGACACCGACGACCGCTTCTCCCCGGACCGGGTGCGCCTAGCGGACATCGACGGGACCGGCACCAGCGACATCGTCTACCTCCACCCGGACGGGCCACGTCTGTACTTCAACCAGTCCGGCAACGGCCTGAGCCGCGAGGTCCGGCTGCGCGGGCTGCCCCCGGCCACCGCTGTGGACGACTGCGACGTCGTCGACCTGTTCGGGAACGGCACGGCATGCCTCGTATGGACCTCTCCCCTGCCCGGCAACGCGGGCCGGTCCGTGCGCTACGTCGATCTGATGGGCGTCAAGCCGCATCTGCTGACCCGGACGACGAACAACCTCGGCGCCGAGACCCGCATCCACTACCGCTCCTCGACGTCCTTCTACCTCGAGGACGAGGCCGCGGGACGGCCGTGGCGTACGCGGGCGCCGTTCCCGGTGCAGGTGGTGGAGCGGGTCGAGTCGATCGACCTGGTAGCCCGGCACCGGCTGACCACGCGCTACGCCTATCACGACCAGTATTTCGACCCCGTGGAGCGGGAGTTGCGCGGGTTCGCGGTCGTCGATCAGTGGGACACCGAGGACTTCGGCGCTCCTGGGGACGGAGCGTGGGAAAACTCCCACCCGGTCGCGCCCGTCCACACCCGCAGTTGGTTCCACACCGGTGTCCGGCTGGGCTGCGAGCGGGTGAGCCGACTGCTGGCGCACGAGTACGACGAGGGGTGTGCCCGCGAGGGCCTGCCCGACAGCGTGCTCCCCGAGGGGCTCACTCCGCAGGAGGAGCGCGAGGCGTGCCGTGCGCTGAAGGGCATGCTGCTGCGGCAGGAGGTGTACGGGCTCGACGGGTCGGAGTGTGAGTCCGTGCCGTACAGCGTACTGGAGCGGAACTTCACCGTGCGGCTGCTCCAGCCGGTGGGCCGAGGCCGGCACGCGGTGTTCCTCGCCCATCCCCGGGAGCAGTTGACGGCCCGTTATGAACGCGACCGTGACGATCCGAGGGTCACGCACGCGATCACCCTGCGGGTCAACGAGTTCGGCCAGGCGCTGGAGGAAGTGGCCATCGCCTACGGGCGGTTGCCCGCCGATCCACGGCTGACAGCGCCGGTCGACCGGGAGGAGCAGGCCCGGACGTTGGTGACCGCCATCCGGTACGAGCACAGCGAGCCGCTGTTGGACGATCCCGGCCACTACCGGCTGCCGCTGCCCGCGCAGCAGAGCACGATCGAGGTGCGGGATGTCGTCCCCCCCGAGGGCGGCTGGCTGCGTTTCGAGGACTGGACCGGGCCCGGCGCGCCGTCCGCGCGGCCGCACCGGCTGTTGCGACGCACCCGCACCCTGTACCGTCCCGACGACCTCGGCGGCGCCGACCCGCTGGCCCTGCTGCCGTTCGGCCGCGCGGGGCGGCGGGGCATCCCGGGGCTCGGCCTGACCCTGGCGTTCACGCAGGACATCCTGGCCCGCGCCCTGGCCCGGGACGGGCGGCCGCTGCTCGCGCCCGACGACCTCGACGCGGTCCTGCGCGAGGGCGGCTATGTGCCCGGCGATGTGCCCGGCGAGTGGTGGGTGCCGTCGGGGCGGACCTTCCTCGGGCCGGCCGGCGCCTTTCCGGGCGAGGAGGCCGCGGAGGACGAGTTCGCCTACGCCCGGGCGCACTTCTTCCGGCCGCGCCGCTACCGCGATCCCTTCCAGGACGGCGTCACCAGTCCCGACCGCGAGGTGCGCTACGACCAGTACGACCTGCTGCCGGTCGACACGGTGGACAGCCTCGGCAACCGCAGCACGATCGGCGAGCACGGGCCGGACGGGGTGCGCGAGGAGTCCGGCCTGGACTACCGGTTGATGAAGCCGGTCCTGGTGACGGATGCCAACGGCAACCGCTCCGCCGTGGCGCTCGACACCCTAGGGCTTGTCGTGGCGACGGCGGCCATGGGCAAGCGGGGGGAGGGACTCGGAGACTCGCTGGAGGGGTTCGACGACGCGTTCGTCGACGCGGCCCCCGGGGATGACGCCGAACGGCTGCTGCTCGGTGCAACCCGGCGCATCTGCTACGACCTGGAGGCGGTCCGCCGTACGGCGTCCGAGCCGGTGGTCCAGCCGCTGTCGGTGCGGACCATCCTGCGCGAGCGCCACCTGAGCGACCTCGCGCCGGGCGAATCCTCCCCGCTGCAGCAGAAGTTCGTCTACGTCGACGGGTTTGGGCGCGAGATCCAGACCAAGAGCCAGAGCGACGAGCCGGGCGGCTGGATCTCCAGCGGCTGGAAGGTCTACAACGACAAGGCGAACGTCGTCCTGTTCCACGAGCCGTACTTCACTTCCACCCATCGCTACGAACCCGGCCGGCGCGAAGGCGTGTCGACCGTGCGCTGCTACGACGCCACGCAGCGGCTGGTCGCGACCGTGTTCCCCGACGGGACGTACACCAAGCGGGTGTTCGGCGCCTGGTGGTCCAGCACCTGGGACCGGGCGGACACCGTGCTCGCCGATCCGCGCCACGACCCCGACATCGCCGTGGCCACCCGCGGCCTGTCCGACCTTCTCCCCGCTGAGTGGCGGCCGTGGTACGAGCAGCGCGTCGACGGCGGGCTCGGCGACGCCGAGCAGCAGGCCGCCCGGGCCAGCGCGGCCCACGCGAACACCCCGGACATGGAGTGGTTCGACGCGTTGGGCCGGGCCGTGCTGGTCCGGCGCACGGACGGACGGCACGCGGTGGAGAACCGGGTGGTGCTGGCGATCACCGGCGAGGTGCTAGCCGTGCGCGACGCGATGCCCGACGAGGATCCGCGCGGGCGTGCGGTCAGCCGTGCCGACCATGACCTGCTCGGCCGGGTCGTACGGCACTGGGCGCTCGACTCGGGGACCCGTTGGCAGCTCGCCGATGTCCTCGACCAGGAGCTGCGCACCTGGGACTCCCGGGGTCACGTCTCCCGCACCCGCTACGACGCCGGCCGCCGTCCCGTCGCCGTCCTCGTGACGGGCGCCGACGCCGACCGGCCCGAGGCCGAGGTGACGGTGGAGCGGGTCGTCTACGGGGAGACCCTCGCGGACGCCGAGGAGCGCAATCTGCGCGGGCGTATCCATATGCGGTACGACCAGGCGGGGTTGTCGGTCTGCAACGGCTACGACTTCAAGGGGAGCCCGAGTTCGTCCACGCGGCGCGTGGCGGTGGCCTACGACCAGGTACTGGACTGGGCCTTGGTGCAGCCGTCGGCGGACGACGTCCTGGAGCCGGCGCGCCTCGACGCCTCCACGCGCATGGACGCGATGAACCGCCCGATCGTGCTGACGTCGCCCGCACTCGGCTCGGCGGCGAGCGTCACCCGTTACCGCTACGGCCGCTCCACCCAACTGCGCGCCCTCCAGGTGCAGATCGAGGGCGAGCTGGACGCCGACGGGCAGCCGGTGTGGACAGATGTCGTGACCGCCATCCGCTGCAACGCCCGCGGTCAGCGCACCCGGGTCGAGCGCGGGAACGGGCTCGTCACCGACTTCGCGTACGACCCGCTGACGTTCCGGCTGGTCCGCGTACGCTCCGCCCTCGGTTCCAGGTGTGTGCAGGACCAGCACTACACGTACGACGCCGCGGGCAATCTGGTGCTGGTTCGGGACGACGCCGTACCCCCGGTCTTCTTCCGCAATCAGCGCGTCACGGGTGAGTCCGCCTACCGCTACGACGCCCTGTACCGGCTCGTCGAGGCGACGGGCCGCGAGCAGCTCGGGCTCGTCGACGCGGGTGGCCCGCAGCTCGGGCGTCACCGGCCGGTCGCGCATGTGGAGGACGGGATCGCTGTCGGGCGGTATGTGGAGCGGTACGCGTACGACCTCGTGGGCAACCTGCTGCGGATCGCCCACCGTGGGAACGACCCGCAACACCCTGGCTGGACACGGGAGTTCCACTACGCACGAGGCTCCGGAAACCGGCTCCTCGCCACGTCCCTCACCGACGGACTGCGGGAGACGTACGCCTACGACGCGCACGGGAACACGGTGACGATGCCGCACCTGGCCCGCCTGGAGTGGGACCACCGGGACCGGCTGAGGTCGACGTGGCGGCAGGTGGTCGACGAGGGCGGTGAGGCGCGTTCGGTCGTCGTCGATCGGACGTACTACGTCCATGACGCGACCGGTGTCCGCGCCCGGAAGGCGACGCAGCGTTCCGGTGGCGTGCCGGTGCACGACGAACTGTTCCTCTCCGGCGTCGAGTTCGTGCGCGAGCACGCCGGGCGCCATGCGGGCCTGGTCCGCATGGGCCTCGATGTGGGCGACGGGGTCGGTGTGTTCGCGCGGGTCGAGACCCGTAACGAGGTGGACGACGGGTCACCGCGGCGTCGGGTGCGGCACCAGCTCACCGATCATCTCCATTCGGTGGTGCTGGAGTTCGACGACGAGGGCAGGCTGCTGTCGGCCGAGGGATACTCGCCGTACGGCGCCACCGTCTGGCGGGCCACGCGAGGGCAGACGGACGCCCCGGCCCGGCGTGGCTTCCTCGGCAAGCAGCGCGACGACGAGACGGGCTTCTACGCCGTCGGCGCCCGGTACTACGTTCCCTGGCTGGGGCGTTGGCTGTCGTGCGACCCGGCGGGCCAGCGCGGTCCTACGAGCCGGTACGCGTACGCCGCCTGCGATCCGGTGAACCGGCTGGACGACAATGGCGCCTGGGACATCAGCTGGAAGGACGTCGCCATCGGGGCGGCGGTCGCCGTCGGGACGGTCGCCGTGGTGGCGGTGGTCGTGGCGAGCGCGGGTACGGCGGCGGCTCCCCTGCTCGCGGCGACGGCCACGACGCTCGGGGTGAGCGAGGCGACGGTCGTCACCGGGGTGGTGGCGGCCGGCACGGCCTTCGGCATCGCAGGGACCGTGAACACGGCCAACGAGGTGGCGACGGGCCGGACGGTGACCGGCAGGGTGCTCAGCGACCAGGAGCGCTCACGCAAGCTCGGTGCGCTGCCCGTCGAGGCGTTGGCGACCATCTTCGGCATGCGGGGCATCTCCTTCGGGGGCGGCGGCGGAGGCGCGGCGCCGAGCATCGCGGCCGATGTGGCGGTCAGCGCCAACGGGACCGCGGCGCTGACCCGGCCGAGCATCGACTTCGGGTTCAGCCTGCCCAACATCGTCGCCAACACCGAGGCCATCGCCCCCGCGCTCATGGCCACCGCGGCTCCCGTGGTCAGCGCGATCACGGGCGGAGGCGGGGGTGGCGGGACATCCGGCGGATCCGGCGAGTCCGGTGGGCAGTCCAAGGAGCCGAACCAGTCCCCCAAGCCCCCGCCGGAACCGAACAGTTCGTCGACGACCGGGGCGGGCGCGCAGCCCGAGCCGAGTCCCGCCGCCACCTCCGACGCCGCAGGGGCCGCCACCGGCGGCAACGGCGCCAACGGATCGACGTCCGGAGGCTCGACGGCGGGCCCGAAGATCGCCCCGTACAAGGAGATCGGCGGCCACCACACCCACCAGTCGGCCGCCAACTCCCCGGCCGGGCAATCCTCCCGCACGGGCAACCCCAACCACGGGGACGCCCTGGCCATCGAGCAGGGCGTGCCGGGCTTCACCGAGGCCGACCACAACCTGGCGTCCGCGCTGCAACGCAACGCCAACCGTGCGATGTGGGGCAAGGAGATCACCGACAAGCCGATCGGTCCGGTGACGATCAACGCTGGCGGGGAGGGCACTTCCCTTGGTAATCCGTCGCCGTTCTTCGAGGACGTCAAGGCGTTCTTCGCCCTGGTCGCGGCGGGCCGTTCGCCCCAGCAGTCGCTGATCGACGTACTGCGGTCGCGGGCGCAGATCGACGCGTCGGGGACGCCGACGCTGCGTGTGCCGACGCGTTGACGCGGACGCGTTGATGCGGGTGCTGTCCGGATTGCCTTGCGAGTGATCGGCCCGCGATCCGGCCAAAGTTGCTGTGACATCCATTCGGCAACCCCTCCGTCAGGTAGCGGCCCGCCTGGCGAAACGCACCCACGAACACCAACGCTGCCCCGGGTCCGTACCGCCAGTCCAATGCCCCTTGCGGAAGGCGAACTCGTCCACCCCCAGCACCCGCGGGGCCCGGTCCGGCACCGGCGGTGCCGTCAGGAGCCTGAGCGGTCAGTCCGCCGACCTGCTCGACGAACGTCCTGCGGGAACAGCTTCTCCGATCGCAGAAGAACCGCTGTACCCGGAGCAGGATCATGACCCGCCGGTCGCCCAAGGGGCGCTCGTCCAGGGTCCGTTGGTATGAGCTGTGCACCCGGCCGGCCTGCTGGCAGGGCTGAGCATTTCAGTTGGCGGACTCGACCCGGCGCAGTACGAGCGTCGGTGACCGGCTCTCTGCCAAGTCTCGGTCACCAGGGCCAGGAGCCCGGAGATGGCCACCCGGCATCGGCTTCACCTGTCGGAATCCACGGCTCCCCGAGCTCTCCCGCCGATCACGGTTGGTAGTCTCCCGGGATGACTGCGACGTTCGACGTAGCCGTCCGCGCCCGGCTGCAAGCCCCCAACATCTGGTACGTCGGCACCGTGTTCGCCGACGGAGCACCGCAGGTCAGCCCGATGTGGGTGGATCTGGAGGGAGCGGGGGAGCTGACGTTCAACACCTCGGTGGGTCGAGTGAAGGAGGAAAATCTGCGCCGTGACCCCCGCGTCTATCTCTCGCACGCGGACACCACCGATCCCTTCGACCGAGTGCAGATCAGTGGTGTGGCGGCCCGTTTCATCGAGGGCGAGGAGGCGCACGACCGGATGGACCGGTTGGCCCGCAAGTACCTGGGCAGTGAGCGTTTTGAGTGGATCATTCCGGGGGAGCAGCGGGTCGCGGTGATCGTGCGCCCGGTCAAGGTGCGGCACATCGTCG
Source organism: Streptomyces sp. NPDC004647 (assembly GCF_040609575.1). Lineage (NCBI taxonomy): Bacteria > Bacillati > Actinomycetota > Actinomycetes > Kitasatosporales > Streptomycetaceae > Streptomyces > Streptomyces sp. NPDC004647. The sequence goes on from NZ_JBEXKU010000064.1 coordinate 26,184, forward strand.
GGGTGGAGCGGTTTCGGCCCGGCGGCCCCGTCCCCGCTCCCTGACCGGCACACCTGTCGTGCCAATCGTCGCCAACAGCACGGCTTCACCCCGGCAGGGGAAGGACCGCTCTGCCCGCCAACTCAAGCGCTCATTCGCCAACTGAGGCCTTCGGCGGCGACGTACGGTGGGTGTGGCGTACCAGGCCGGACCGGTGGGCCGCTCGCCGTTCGGCGTCAACGGGTTGGGCAAGCGCGGGTCCAACTCGATGTACGAGAGGTCCACCAGCCATGAACCGGGCACCTTCGCATCGAACGCGGGTGCCTTGACGTGCACCGGCGCGCCCAGGCCGACGACGGTGCCGTTCGCGGCCGCGGCGAAGGCCATGTTCACGTCGATGCCCACCACGTAGCGCTTGAGGCACTCGTCATCAGTGAGCGACCGCGCCCAGTCGTACGCCTCTTCCACCAGGACCTCATCCGGGGTGCGCTGGTGGAAGCGCGGCAGGTGGGCGAGCAGCGGGCTCCGTCCGGCGCCTCGCACGGCACGCAGTCCATGGGTGCCGTGCCGAGCGAGCCCGGGTTGTGCTCGCTGTGCCGCTTGCCCCTCTCGTCCGGCTCACTCGCGCGGGTGGGCGGGTGCAGCGCGGTCATCAGCTCCAGGCCGGTGACGGCGGTAGAGCCGCGCGGAGTCATCACACGGTTCGCGTAGGTGCCCAGCAGGTTCGCCAGATCGGCCGGCGGCAACTGTGCCGCGTCGTCCCAGGAGCGGGCATCGAGCGCGTCCCAGGCCAGAATGCACAGCTGGACGCAGGAGCGCTGCAAGCCCTGCGCCGGACGGTAGATCCGGGCCCAGGGGCCGAACCCACGCCGGGTGAGCTGCCAATTCGCCTTCGCCAGCTGCTCCAGGACCCTGTGCCGCTCGGGCAGACGTCCGGCCCGGCGGTCTTCGTCGCTCAGCCGGGTCGGGAGGCCGTAGCGTTCGGCGGCCACGCATCGACCGCGCTGAACAGCTCGTTCTCGGTGGGCACAGAGGTCACTCCAATCGCACATTCAACCACTCCTTGGATCACTCGTGGATCGCTCAATGACGGGCGGTGCGATCGAGTCGTGCGCGGTTCCACGGCGCCGGGATGGCGTGTGCGGCATGGCTTCGGTGCAGGCAGGAGGACAGGTGTCAGGCTGAGCCGGTCCTGCCCTCGGGTCTGCGTAAGGACCGCAGGTCGGAATCTGGTGAACTCCGGTTGAACAGTCTCAGCAAGAGGTCGACGGCCAGCAGAAGGTGCGCAATCCGGGGGCGTCCTCATCCCGCCCTTCTGGGAATCCGGCGGACTCAAACACGGGACTCTCACGGAGTCAGAGCGGCTAACACAATGACCGGAGCTGTCGGGGGGTGATCAGGCAGCAAGGCAGCTTGAGGAAGGCCTCGTGGATGTCGGCTCTGCGGTTCCCATCGGATGCGGAGTCGCCTGAAGCCGTGCAGCCAGGCGAAGGTGCGCTCAACTAGCCATCTGTAGGTGCCCAGTCCGCTTCCGTGGCGGGCGCCGGGCGGGCGACGCCCGACACGATGCTGCGGGCGCCGACCTGATGCGGTAGGTGTCGTGGTCGTAACCACGGGTCGGCATGGCCGTCTCCGGCGGGCATGTCTCCGGGCCGGATCCGCTCTAGAGGGTTGGCAGGTTGTGCTCCTGACTGGAATGGTGCTATCTCTATTAGCACCATGTTGTGGAGCATAGATCATGGCGTAGCCACGCCATTGCGGGAGCAGATCGCCAGCTGCGTGCGTCGGGCCATCGCGAGTGGAGACCTCGCTGTCGGTGATCCGCTTTCGCCGGCGGCTGAGCTGGCTGAAGCGCTGTCGGTGGACCGGAACACCGTTCTTGCCGCCTACCGACAATTGCGCGACGACGGCGTGTTGGAGTTTCGCCGCGGACGTGGGGTTCGTGTTGTGCGTGCCTCGCCACCGCCGCCAGGCGTTGTGACGGCAGCCGAGCGGTTGATCGATGTGGGACGCGAGCACGGCATGCACCGCGACGACTTGACCCGACTGATCGAGGAGCTGACATGACTGACCGGAGTGTTTCTGCGCTCTACGCTGGACGATCGACGAATTGGCTGGTGATTTGGTTGTCGATCGGCCTCATGTTGCCGCTCGTGGTGATGGGCGGCGCCCCTGAGGGGGCATGGATGTCGAGTGGCTTCGTTGTTCCGCTCGCCGGGATTGCTTCGGTGGCGTTGGTCCACGTGCTGACGGCCTCGAGTGTGCGGGCGACTGCCGGAACCCATGGTGTCAGGGTGCACTTCGGCGTCTTCGGCTGGCCGCGCTTTCGGTATTCGATCAATCGCATCCGGCACGCCGAGGCGATTGAGATCCCGCCATCCCGGTTGGCCTGGGGCATCTGGTGGTCACGACGCTTCGGCCTGATGCTTACCCTCCGTTCTGGCCCGGCGCTGTGCCTCACCCTTGCCACTGGCCGAAAGGTCACGATCAGCACCCCACACCCCGACGTGGCGGTGAAGGCGATCGACGCCGCCCGTTGACACATGCCAACGCCGGACATGAGGTAGATCAGCCCTGGCTGCCGTGGCCGCGTGGTGAGTTGAACGTTTCCTGTGTCGTGGGGACTTCGCCATGGATCGTGTCGGATGAGCTGTGGGACCGGATCGAGCCGCTGCTGCCACGGCGGGAACGGCGGTTCCGGCATCCGGGCCGCAGGCCGTTGCCTAACCTGCGCGTTTCACTTGCGGTGGCGTCCGGATCTTGAGCGGAAAAACGAACGTGCCTTCTGAGCTGGGACGATGAGGCTTGTCTAAGGTCTCTGCAGTCCGAGCAGGAAGGCACTTTCTGCGTGCACACTACCGCCTCGTGTCCCAAGCTCGTCGTGTCAGCCGACGGTCGCGGGGTGGTCAGCCATGCCGGATCCCGCCTGCTGGCCGATCTCGCCGATGTCACCAGCCTGACCACGGCCTTCACCGACGCGCTGCGCCGACTGCGACCGCGCGGCTCCGGTCACGCTCCCGGTCGGATCGCAGTGGACTTGGCGGTGATGCCATCCGACGGCGGGGAAGACTACGCAAGCGGGGCATCCGCACCTGCTTCTCCGTCGGACACCCCGCCACCGAGCCGGTCCGCCGCTCGATCCGGGCCCTGCCCAAGCAGGTCTGGCACCCCGCGTTGGAGCAGAACGGCGCCCTGCGCGAGGGCGCCGAGGTCGCCGAGCTGACCGGCATGGTCGACCTGGACGGCTACCCCGACGGCACCCGGATCATCGTGCGGCGCGAACGCCCGCACCCCGGCGCCCAGCTGTCCTTGTTCGACCTGGACGAGGGCATGCGCCACCAGGTCTTCCTCACCGACACCCCTGACGGCGAAGGCTCCCTGCAGCATCTGGAGGTCCGCCACCGCGCTCACGCTCGCGTTGAGGACCGCATCCGGTGCGGCAAAACCACCGGCTTCGGCCGCTTCCCCTCCCGCCACTGCGAGGGTTGGCCTCGAACCAGAGGCGTGCGCGCTCCACCGTTGGTGGGCGAATGCGACCGACACGCCATCGGTGACGCCGCAGGGGCACCTGCGGCCGCTCAACCGTCGGCGGAGGCTTTCTTGATCGCTTCGCGGATCCGGGAGTACGTGCCGCAGCGGCAGACGTTCTCGATCCGGTCGATGTCGACGTCCGTCGGGCGAGGCGTCTTCTTGAGCAGTGCGGTCGCGGCCATGATCTGTCCGGGCTGGCAGAAGCCGCACTGCGCGACATCGCAGTCGAGCCAGGCCTGTTGTACGGGGTGGAGTCTGTCGCCGTCGGCCAGGCCTTCGATGGTGGTGACCTGGCGGTCCGCGCAGTCCGCGACCGGGACGACGCAGGGCTGGATCTCGGCGCCGTCGAGGTGGCTGGTGCAGGCGCGGCAGACCCCGACGCCGCAGCCGTACTTGGGGCCGGTGACGTTCAGCATGTCGCGCAGCACCCACAGCAGCGGCATGTCGGCCGGTGCCTCGACGGTGACCGGCTTCCCGTTGAGGACGAAGGAGTAGGAGGGCATCGGTTCCTTCTCAAATGTTGATCAGGACCTGGTCAGTGGTCGGTTTCAGGAGTCGGTCAGACGTTGATGGGGAAGCGGCGCGGCCGGGTGCCGGTCGCCCGGGCGTAGGCGTTGGCAACGGCACCGGCCGCGGCCGGAACGCCGAGCTCACCGGCCCCGCCGGGCTCCCGCCGGGAGGGCATGATGTGCGCTTCGAAGTGCAGTGGGGCGTGCCGCTGGCGCGCGTAGCGGAAGTCGGTGAAGCTTCCCTCGCGGACGGCGCCCCGGTCGATGTGGAGGCCGGCCCGCAGCACGGTGGAGATGCCGTCGATCGCGGTGCCCATGAGCTGGGCCTCAAGTCCGCGCGGATTGACGGCCGTTCCGACGTCGGCCGCCATCACCACCTTGGTCACCCGGGGGTTCTTCGGGTCGGTGGCGTCGATCTCGACCAGGCAGGCCACGCAGGAGCCGTACTCCTCGTGGATGGCCACGCCCTGGGCCCGGCCCGCCGGCATGGTCCGGCCCCAGCCTCCGGCAGTCGCGACCTTGTCGAGTACGGCTTTGACGGCCTTGCTCCTGAGCGTGGTGCACCGGAACGCGACCGGGTCCTTGCCCAGGCTCCTGGCGACCTCGTCGACAACGATCTCCTCCGCGGTCCGCATCGTCCCGGAGTCCACCGAACGCCAGGCGCCGAGAGGCATCGCCAGCTCCACCGAGCCCGAGTCCCCAAAGACGCGTCCGAAGTTGTACAGCCCGCTGTCACTGGGCAGCGGGCCCGCCGCGGGAAGGCGCCCCGAGCGTGCGACCGCGGTGGTCACACCGCCCTGAGCGCCCCGGCCCTCCGGTCCGGAAGACTCCGAGGACCCGGAGGACTCGCTCACCGAGGCCATCGCGTGGGTGAAGGCCACCACCCTGCCCCGTGCGTGGCTGGCCCTGATCCCGTGCTGGGAGGCCGGGCGCATCCTGCCGTGCCGTATGTCGTCGGTACGGCTCCACATCAGCTTCACCGGCCGACGAGCCGCTTTCGAGATCAGTGCCGCCTCGATCGCGGCGTCGAAGTTCAGCCGCCGCCCGAACGAGCCGCCGCCCCGCATGACGTGGACCCGGACCGAGGACGTCGGCAGCCCGACGGCCGAGGCGATGCTCTCCCGCGCCTCCATCGGTGTCTGGGAGGAGAACCAGATCTCCGCGCGCTGGGCGCGCACATCCGCCACCGCGGTCAGCACCTCCATCGGGGCATGGCTGACGAAGGCGAACTCGAACTCGCCCACCACCTGCGCCGATCCGCGCGGCGGGGCGCCCAGCGGCGGGACCGCGGCCCACAGCCGGGCCCGGATGGCGGCATCCGACAGCGGCGCCAGCGGACCCGGGGCCCAGGTGATCCGCAGGGCGTCCCTGGCCTTGAAGGCGTGATGGAACGATTCCGCCACCACGGCGACACCACCGGCGATCCTGACGACCGCGAGGACTCCCGGCAGGGCGCGGGCCGCCCGGTCGTCGACCGAGACGACTTTCCCCCCGATCGTCGGCGGCCGTGCCACCACCGTCGGCTTCGCTCCGGCCACCGACAGGTCCCCGGCGTACTTCGCCTTGCCGGTGACGATGTCCCGCGCGTCGATCCGGGCCGTCGGCCGCCCGATCACGCGGTGCCGGGACGCCGGTTTGGGCTTGCTCGACACGGCCGGCCGACGGATTCGGGCGGCGCTCGCGGTCAGGGACCCGAACGTGGCCGTACGTCCGTCCGGTGCGACCACCATCGTGTCCCGGGTGCGCAGTGAGCACGCGGGCACGTGCCACCGCCTGGCGGCCGCGGTCACCAGCTTGGCGCGCGCGGTGGCGGCCAGCCGACGGGCCGGGCCGTACAACGAGCTGACCGAGTTCGAGCCGCCGGTGTACTGGTTCCCCTTGGCCCGGGCGTCGGCGAGCGGGATCTGTACGTCGGCGAGCCGGGCGTCCAGCTCCTCGGCGATCATCATGGCGACCGCGGTCGTGATGCCCTGGCCGACCTCGACGCGCGGCAGCCGTACGACCACCTTGTTGGCCGCAGTGACTTCCAGGACCAGCATCTCCTCGTCGGTGCCGGTCACCAGGACGTCGGTCGGTCTGCGGGCGCCCTCCGCGGCTGTCTCGGCGCCTTCGGACGACGACGTGCCGCAGCCGATGGGCGTCGCGAGAGTCAAGGTGGACGCCGCCAGTGAGTAGACCATGAACCTTCGACGGGACAACGTGTGCCGTGGCGCCTCGTCCTGGGACGAGCCGGTGCCTGCGGCAGAGGACTTGAAGCCGTCCACCCACCATCACTCCGTTCGTTCGCCTGGCTTGCCGACTGGTAAGAGGGATGAGTTCTCTTCTCGGTTGCGTGTGGGAGCCGCGGCACCGGGGTGGGTGCCCAGGCGGCCCGGTGTGGGATCGCCCTTGACCTCGCCGATGTAGACCGTCATCCGCTGGCGGACGGGTTCGGCCGCATCGCGGTCCCGCATGAAGGCGGAAAACGTCGACGTTCGCGTTGTTGTGCTGCCACACCGTCTTCAGCCCGGTGGGCGGGGCGACGTCGGTGCGTACGGACCACTCGCCGCTGGTCTGAGTCTCCTTGGACAGCTGCCAGTTCAGGAAGAGCGTGGCGGCGACCGGGTGCTCGGCGTCCTTGAGGATCGCCTCGCGCTGGCCCAGGCCACGAACGGGTCGCCGGTGTCGGGGATCATCCTGACCGTACGGGAGCCGGAGTCCGCGGCGCCGGGGGTGACCCGTCCACCGAGGCCGATCCCCTTCCTGCGGGCGTCCTGGTACGTGCTGTAGTCGACGACCATCTCGACCCCTATGCCCGGCAAACGCCTCTCGAATGCCCGCTCGGTGTCGTCCTGCTGGTTCTTCCAGCCGCGTTCCGCGTAGACGACGAGCTCGCCGCCCTCCGCCTTGGCGTCGGCGTACAGGTCCAGGCGAAGGACGGCCAGGACGGCGGCCGGTGCTGCCGCCGTCAGCAGCCAGGGCTCCCAGCGACCGCCCGTCGGGCTGCTCACCGGACGAGCTCCGCGGCCTTGGTGGCCTTGCTGAGCAGCCACTCCAGCGGTCCCCGCCGGAAGAAGCGGGACCAGAGCGTCGCGAACACGGCCATGGCCACGACGAAGCCGAGCAGGACGTGCAGCGAGCCGGACAGGTCCTCGAGGCCCGGGAAGTGGAGGACGAGGATGTGGAAGACATACGCGGTGAGAGACATGGCGCCGACCGCGATCACCGGGCGGGCGAGTCGGCGGAAGTGCGGGAAGGTGTCGACGGCGGCGAGGCTGGCGGCCAGGACCGCAATGGCCACACCGGTGTTGGCCACGATCGAGAGAGTCGTCTCGCTGTGCGGCGAGGCCACCAGCAGCCAGGCTGGAGTGTCACCGGTGGGGTAGCCCGCGTCGGACCACCACGCCGACATGGCCGAACCACCCTCTTCAGAGACGTAGATGGCCGAGGCGACGCCGGGGACGAGGTGCAGGGCCAGCCAGGAGCCTCCGTAGCCGAGCACGGCCAGGGAGACGCCGATGATCGCGAGACGTATGCGTACGGCGGTGGAGGCCAGGTCGAGACGGGCCACGGCCATACCGGCGATCACGAAGGGGATCCAGGTCAGGGCCGGGTAGGTGCCGGTGAAGAGCAGCGAGACGATGCCGTCGGCGTCGGCGGGCCAGGCCCAGATGCCGCCCGGACCAACGCCGTCGGGACCAACCGAGCTGAGAGCGCGCTGCACCACGTACACGACCTGCGGCAGCACCAGCGCACAGCCCGCCGCGATGACCGCCAGCGGACGCGCGCCCAGCCGGTACAGCGGCAGCACCAGCAGGAAGTACAGGCCGTAGAAGGCGAGGATCACCAGGATCGGGGTTCCGGTCATGGTGAGCACGGTGCCCAGGGCCAGCAGGATGACGGCCCGGATCACCACCTTGGCGACCGCCTGACGGCCCGCCCGGCCCGTCTTCGGCGCGCGCCGACCGGTGATCAGCATGATCGAGAAACCGGCCAGGAAGGCGAAGAGCGCGGAGGACCGGCCGTGCGCCAGCTCCATGAGGAAGCCGGTGACGCCGCCCTCGGAGGGGTCGGGACCGACGTGGGCGGCGTACATCCCGAAGACCGCGAGGCCTCGGGCGAGATCCACACCGATCATCCGCCCCACCGAGGACCGCCCGGCCTCGGACGCCTTGGGACGGGGCCTGTCGAGAACCTCGGGGCGGGTGGTGGTCGTGCCCGCAACCGCCGTATCAACTGCGTTCTGGGTCATGCCTCAAGGCTGGAGAGAACGCTGATCGCGGGGTATCCGGCAACCGTCCGGTCCGCACCCCCCGCCCGGCGGGGTGGCACCCCGCCGCGCGGGGGCCGCCGCCACGCCCCTGCCGCCGCCGGCGGCCGCACCCGCGCGATGCTGTGCGCCTAGCCGTGCGCCAGGGCCGAGGCCACCGCGGTGATCAGCAGCCACCTGGCGTCGTACAGTCGGTCCGCGCGGTCCGCGGCCCGTACTGCGTGAGCGTGGCAATCATTGAGCTGGCAAGGACGGCCCCGTACACGTCTCCGAACAGAACGTTCGGCCGCGCCGTCGCGCGGCGCAGCGCCCGGCCCGACGCCGCCATCCGCCGCACCGCCGGCACCACCGCACCGACCGGTCCGCACCCTCCCCCCGGGCGACTGGAACCGCCCCCCAGGTAGCTGGAGTGTCCCGCGTGGCACTTCATAGGGCCTTTCCCCGTTCTACCGTCTTCTACGGTCGCGACGAATGCAGCGACAACACCAACGACAACAACGACGGCGAGGCGGAACCCACGTGATACGGGTAGTGGTGGTGGACGACGAGGCGCTGGTGCGGTCCGGCTTCCAGCTCATCCTCAACGCGGCCGACCACATCGAGGTCGTCGCCACCACGGCGGGCGCGGAAGCAGTCGACACCGTGCAGCGGGAACGCCCGGACGTCGTCCTGCTGGACATCCGCATGCCGGACGTCGACGGCCTGACCGTGCTGCGGCAGTTGCGGGCCATGCCCGACGCCCCCGTGGTGGCGATGCTGACGACGTTCGACGCCGACGAGTACATCCTCACCGCGTTGCGCTCCGGCGCGGCCGGCTTCCTGCTCAAGGACACCGAACCCGATCAACTTGCACAGCTCGTACGGACGTTGGCGGCAGGCGGGATAGTGATGTCACCGAAGGCCTCCCGCGCCGTCTGGCAGAACCACCCCGGAACCACCGCCACGGTCGACGACGCCGAAGCCGCCCGCGTGGGACGGCTCACCGAGCGTGAGCGCGAGGTGCTCGTACTGATCGCGGAGGGACTGTCCAACGCCGACATCGGCACCCGCATCCACCTCAGCGCGGGCACCGTCAAGGACCACGTCAGCGCGATCCTCAGTAAACTGCGGGTCAGCAGCCGGATCCAGGCCGCACTCCTCGCCCAGCGGGCCGGTCTGCTCGGCCCACGGAACCGGTCGGAGTCCGGACGATGACGAGGCGTAAGAAGTCCGAGGTCAACGCGGCAACCGGACGCACGAAGTGGTGGGCACGGATCCCGCCCCCCGTTATCGACGCTGTGGTCGTGGCCGTCGCGGCGGTCGATGTCTGGCTCAGCCTGTGGGGGGACGAGACACCGTTCGTGCAGGCGCCGACCGCACTCGCCTGCGCCGCACTCGCCTTCCGCCGCCGCTTCCCCCTCACCGTATTCCTGCTCACCCTCCCCGCCAGCCTCGTGCTGGAGCTCGTCTTCGCCCCCTTCGTCGCCCTCTTCACCCTCTCCGAGCGGTCGCGCAACCGCCGCCTCCTGGCCGTAGGCGCCCTGCTGTCCGCCCTCGCCTCCGCCACCCCCTGGCCCGTGGACGACATCACCTCGTACGAGTCGTACGAACGCACCTGGACCCTGATCTCCTTCTTCTACGCCCTGGCCACCACCGCCGCCCCCGTCCTCCTCGGCCAACTCCTCCAAGCCCGCCGCGACCTCTCCGGCCAGCTCGTCGCAATCGAGGAAGCACGCGAGCACGAACGACTCCTCCACGCCCAGGCCGTCCTCGCCCGTGAACGCGCCCAGCTCGCCCGCGAGATGCACGACGTCGTCTCCCACCAGGTCAGCCTGATCGCCGTACAGGCCGGAGCCCTCCAAGTCGCCGCCAAGGAGCCGGACGTCAAGGAGGGTGCCCGCACCATCCGCTCCCTCAGCGTCGACACCCTCGACGAACTGCGCCACATGGTCACACTGCTACGGGCCTCCGGCAGCCGCGCCACCGAACTCACCCCGCAGCCCACGCTCGCCGACCTCCACCAACTCGTCTCGACCAGCGGCATCGACACCGAACTGACCGGCGAACTCCCCACCAGCATCGCCACTCTTGCGCAGCGCACCCTCTACCGCACCGTGCAAGAAGCCCTCACCAACGTACGCAAACACGCACCCGGCGCAACCGCCACGGTCCTGCTGTGGCACGACGGCGACAGCTTCGGCGTGATCGTCACGAACACACCCCCCACCCGCCCCTCCCTGCTTCTGCCCGGCTCGCACCAGGGCCTCATCGGCCTCAGGGAGCGGGCTGAACTCCTCGACGGAACCTTCGAGTCCGGGCCCACCCCCGACGGCGGCTACCGGGTGACGCTGCGCGTCCCGGCCCACGCCGACTGAGCGCCGTCACCGGGACTGTCAATCGTTCGGCTCTGGCGCACTTGCGGTGGTCGATGCAGGCCCCGCGGCTATGAGAGCAGGACCCGTTGCCGTAGCAGGGGTAATCCGGCGGGGCCGAACATCTGCCTCTTGATCAGCTTGACCGCTCGGCTGGCTTGCTCGGCGCTCGGCGCTCGGCGCTCGGCGCTCGGCGCTCGGCGCTCGGCGGGTGGCGCTCGGCGGGTGGCGCTCGGCGGGTGGATGGCCGGGCGCGCCCTGAGGTTGCTCGCGATTGGTGTGAAATGTGCCACGAATAGGAACCGTTGAGTACTTGAATCTGCGGCGCGGGCGCCGGTTCCGCACAAACCGAGCGGTCACCTCCGGACCCGGAGGTGACCGTCGGCCCACGTACGACGGGCTCAGCTCGCCCTCGTCCTGCTCGGCGGCTCGGCGGCTCGGCGGCTCGGCGGCTCGGCGGCGAATGACTGGGGCACGGCCATCGGTTGCCCGTGGCTGTTGTGAAAGCTGCCACCGCTATGGCCGTACGACGGGCTCACAGTGTATTTCGGCCAGGGTGGGCCGCGGCTCGGCCTCGGCCCAATACCGTTTCAACTCTTCCGAAGCGCGCGTGTAAGCGATGTGAGCGGGGCCGCTGAACAGCGACTCGGGGTCGCCACCCTCGGCCGCGGTCATTTCGGCCTCGGTCAAGTCCGCGTGTGTGCCTCGACGGCGGCGCGTGCGGTCGACGTCCGTACGGCTATCTCCGCACAGCTGCTGAGCTGCCGTACGCGGTTGGCCCCTGCCGACAAATGCTTGGGCTAGCCTGCGCCTTTTGCGTGCCGCGGTGTCCGGATCTTGAGCGAGAAAGCGCTTCTGAACTGGGACGATAGGGCTTGTCTAAGCTTCTGTCGTTCCAGCAGGAAGGCACTCTCTGCGTCCACACTACCGGGTCGCGCCCCAAGCTCGTCGTCTCGGCCGACGGTCATGGGGTGGTCAGCCATGCCGGGTCCGTCTGCTGGCCGATCTCGCCGATACCACCGGGCCGACTGCGGCTTTCACCGACGCACTGCGCCAACTGCGGCCACGCGGCACCGGATACGCCCTGGACGGATCGCGGTGGACTTGGCGGTGATGCTCGCCGACGGTGGCGAGGCCATGGCTGACCTGGCCATCCTGCGTGACCAGCCAGCGGTGTTCGGACCGGTGCCCTCCACACCGACCGCCTGGCGGCTGCTGGCCGGCATCGACCACACCGCACTGGCCGCGCTGCGGGTGGCAAGGGCCACGGCCCGCGAGGTCGCCCGGCTGCACACCGCCGAGACCGGCAGCGGCATACCGCCCGCGCGGGCGGTCGGGACCTGCCCGGCCTCGTCCTGGACATCGACGCCACCCTGATCACCTGCCACTCGGACAAGGAACAAGCGGCGGCCACCTACAAGCACGGTTTCGAGTTCCATCCGATCCTGTGCTTCCTGGACAACACCGGTAAAGCCCTGGCCGGCCTGCTGCGGCCCGGCAACGCCGGGCGCCAACACCGCCTGCGACCACATCACCGTCCTGGACACGGCACTCGCCCAGATACCTGACGCCCACCGCCACGGCACCGACATCCTCATCCGCACCGACAGCGCCGGAGGCGCCAAGGCGTTCCTGGCGCACATCCGATCCCTACGCACTCGTGGCGTGCACACGTTCTTCTCGGTTGGACACCCGGTCACCGAGCCGGTCAGTCAGGCGATATCCGGGCCCTGCCCGACCAGGTCTGGCACCCGCTTTGGAACAGGACGGCTCTCTGCGCGACGGGCCGAGCTCGCCGAACTGACCGGCATGGTCAACCTGGACGGCTACCCCGACGGCACCCGGATCACCGTCCGCCGCGAGCGCCCGCACCCCGGCGCACAGCTCTCCCTGTTCGACCTGGACGAGGGCATGCGCCACCAGGTCTTCCTCACCGACACACCCACCGCAGGCGGCGGATCCATCCAGCACCTGGAGGCCCGCCACCGTGCGCACGCCCGCGTCGAAGACCGCATCCGCTGCGGCAAGACCACCGGCTTCGGCCTTCCCCTCCCGCCACTTCGCCATCAACCAAGCCTGGCTGGAGCTGTCTCTGACCGCCCTCGACCTGCTCGCCTGGACCCGGGCCTTGCTGCTTAAGGGCGAACTGGCCGTCGCCGAGCCGAAGAAGCTCCGCTATCGGTTGCTGCACGCCGCCGCCCGCATCACCCGCGGCGGCCGCCGCCTCCACCTGCGGATCGCCATGACCTGGCCCTGGAGACATGAGCTGACCAGTGCATTCACCCGCCTGGCTGCCCTACCCCGCCCAGCCACCTGACCCACCGCACCGCCCCCGTCCACCCACGACCAAGGAACCTGGAGAACCCGACCCGAGCGTCGAGCCCCAGCCATGCCAGCCCGCCGACCAACAGCCGAAGACACCGGCCCACCACGGCCAGTTCGACTCCCCCCACCCCAAGCGAAAAGGGGAGGCTAGGCCCCGAGGGCCCCAGGCCGTACTGAGCCCGGTCCGGAGCAGGGCAAGAGGCGCTGGCAGATGTGATTCACACGTTCGAGTTGTGTGCATCGCCGCCGTGAAAGAACCCCCTTGGTTCACTGGAGTCCGCACGATCGAGTTGGGGGGATTTTGCGTACGGGCCTGGCTGAGGATTGTGCAGGTCACGCTGATTCCCCGCGAGAGCGGATTATTGATGTGTGCCGCACGGAACCAAAAGGAAGAACGTTTCTCCATCTCAGGCAAGGTGCCGGCGCGAAGTCCTGATGGCGCAATGCGCCCTTGTGGACCGCTAAGCTGAATGAGTGATTACGCGTCAACTTTGTTACCGGTAGGTTTACTTAATCTCATAGGTAGGCCGCTGCCCATGTCATCAGTTTCGCCGCCACCCTCGCTCCCTCCTCCACCCAAGGATGGTGTGCTCAGCAAGATCCGCCGTTGGCTCCGCTCTCGTGCGGCGCTGGGGAAGTTGTCGTACTGGCTGCTTCGGTCTATGCGCTGGGTCCTGCCCTTTGTCCTGCTCTTCGTTGCCGATGCCTGGCTGATCGGCTGGGTGGACGCCTGGGAGGTCCTGGTGGGTCGGGAGTCCGCGAAGGACGCGCCGGCACCCTGGCTGACCTGGCCCTTGTCGATTCTCGGATGGCTGATTGCCCCAGCGTTCATCGGCGGCATCACTGGCTACGCGGTGACACAGCAGATCGACAAGCGGCGCAGCAAGTCGGCGCACGAGCTGCTTGAGGACGTGCTGCGGCGGGCCGGGGGGCCCGGGCCGTTGGTGCCGCCACAACCCGGTCGAGCTGTGCAGCCTGACCCATCTTCCCCTGGTCAGGCCTCATGAGGTCCCTCGTCGACCTCCATGCCGCAGGCGGTGAGGAGGCACGGTTCGTCGAGGAGTTCGTGAAGGTGCCGCACCGGGAAGAATGGGAGAAGGCGATCGACCATTGGGAGCGGACTGTTGTCTTCTACCTGAACCAGAGTCGTGACCTGGTGGGCCTATCGCCGTCGGAAGCCTTGCGTCAGGCTGAGGCATTGGCACGCAGCGCGCTGTCAGTGGCGGCCCGCCAGGGGCGGTGTCCGTTTTGCAAGTGAGCACCAAGTGCGCCCAGTGGTGCAACAATGCACAGCGTGGGGGGGATGGGAGGCGTGGTGATCAAGCGTACCTCTGAACAGCTGACGGAAGAGCTCCTGCGATCGACATTCCCGGAGGTCGGGGACGAAAGCATCCGGGTAGCCGCCGAAGAGGTCGTCAGAGCGGCCGAAGTGGGCCCCACTGATGAAGTGATCGAAGCTATTTCGCGTCGGCTGGCACCCCCGCCCGAGGGGTTAAGAGGCGCCGACAGGGGTGATCCGGGCGGGCAGCAGCGAGTGTCTGACGAGCCGCGGGGGGTTCACCACGCCAGCCCCGGGCTGCGTCCGGTAGTGGTCAGTTCGGGGTCGACTCTGCTACTCGATGGCCCTCGCCGTCATCCGGTTCTTTCCTGTCCGCTCGCGGAGGGCGACGCCGGCCCGGCCCGGGACCGGGGTCTTCAGAGCCGTCGCGCGCAGGTGCGGAAGCCGTATTGGTACCTTCCCCTGTCGCTCGCGGTGGATATCGTGGGCGTCGGTCTTCCGCTCATGCTGGCGATGACAGCGTCGTCGGGGGCAGCTGCCTATCATTACGCCGCTGTATCAGGTCTGACATGGGCGGCTATTCAAGCGATGAACGGCCGATACGATAGGCGCAGGATTGGCGAGCGTGTTGCCCCGGGTCTCATCTTCCGCGATTGGCTGACATTCGTCGGGACGCTGTCCACTGCGACTGTTGTGGCTGGCATACACATTTCTCTGGGACTGGGCCTCCTTGCGCTCCTTCCGGGCGTCTTCGTCACCGCCAGCCAGAGATATCTGTTGCGCCGGCACCTTGTAGCCCGGCGCAGGAAGGCCGCTGCTGTGCAGCATGTGCTGCTCCTGGGGACGAGCCATGCGGTCGATCACATCGTTGCCCGCCTTTCACGGCGTTCGGATCACGACTTCGACGTCGTGGGAGCATGTCTGATCGGCGAAGGCCAGGTGCCTGAGGCCGGGGATGCTGCCCGGGCAATGGTGACTGCGTCCGGTGTTCCCGTGGTCGCCCACCTCCCGTCAGGATCCGCGCCCAAGACTGGAGACGCCGCAGCCGTCGTGCATGCCATCAGGGCCTCTCAGGCCGACCTCGTGCTGGTCGCGCCAGGCCCGGATATGTCTGATGAGCGGCTGCATGAGCTGTCATGGGCCTTGCGGAGCGAGGGGTGCTCACTGGCGGTCGCCCCGGCACTGACCGAAGTGGCGGAGTACCGGCTTCAGGTAGCGTCCGTTGCCGGGCTGACGGTGTTGCACGTCATGGAGCCCGAACGCCGCTCTTCGGACTGGCTGAGGCGACTGGCCGACCGGACCGGCGCTCTGGTGCTGTTGCTGCTGTTCGCGCCTCTCCTAGCCGGCATCGCCCTGGCGGTCTACCTCACCTCCCGCGGCCCGGTCCTTCACCGCCAAGAGCGAGTCGGCTACATGGGCAAGCCTTTCACGTTGCTGAAGTTCCGCACCATGGTCGCCGATGCGGACTCGTTACAGGTGGCTGCTCAGGTCGACAAGCGTCAGGGGCCACGGTCGAAGATGCACCGCGACCCGCGCATCACATCGATCGGCAGAATCCTGCGGGCCGGCTCATGGGATGAACTTCCACAGCTGATCAACGTACTGCGGGGTGACATGTCTTTGGTGGGCCCTCGGCCGCCCCTGCCGGATGAAGTCGAGCGCTACGACGAGGCCCAACTGAGGCAACTGGCGGTGAAACCCGGCCTGACCGGTCAGTGGGCGATCAGCGGGCGGACCGACCTCACCAGAGACGAAGCCCTCGACCTGCGCTACATCGAGAACCCCTCACTCCGCGGCGACATCAGCACGATCATGGCAACCATGCGTGCCGTTGCCGACACACGCGAATCTTACGGATGACCACCGGTACGTGATCGGTGAACTCCCCTGAACCACAACCGAGCCGGCACCCTCTCGGGTTCTGCGGGTAAGTCCATCCGGTTCACACGCCAGCACCGGGGCAGGTTTCACAGACCTGCCCCGGTGTGGCATATCCCCTGGTCGGCATGGGTTCCCGGGGGCGTCGAGGAACTGGGTCCGTGGCCCGCGGCGTCGCCGGGATCCGCAGCCGCTCAGTCGGCCTCCGATGTCGGTGTGAGCACCTCCCCGCCCGCGCCACGCCACACCGGCCGTTCGGCGACCATAAGGACAAGGTCGGCTCAGCAGCATGCTGGAGTGCGGTTGTTCATGGACCAGACGACGTTGGCCTGTCCGGCGTTGCTGAGCGGGATCTCCGTGGTCGGAGTGTCTTCAGGAAAGACGCAGCCCCGGATCCGCCCGAGGCGAACGTGTTGTCGCAGCGGATGTCGAGGGGGATGGTGAAGGACGCGGGGTCGATGAGGAAGGCGCCGACCGCGTTGACGGTGATGATGTTCTCGAAGCCGAAGGACTCGACGTTTTTGCCGGCGTTCCAGGTGATGGTGGTGGCGCCGTCAACGACGGTGCCGACGCCCATGGGCTGGGCCCACGGACCACGCGTCATCGGAGCCGCAGGCGGATGCGGTCTTGCATCGGGTCTTCCAGACGGCCTTGAGTCCTCTGGCATGTCCAGTGGCACTGTCGAGTCGGAGGCTAACCTCCGAGTGCCACTGGTCGTCCTTGGCGCCAAGCTTGATGTCCTGGATGGCGGTGAAGTCGGCGTCACCGACTACCTTGCCGGTGCGGGTGTCGATGACCTTGTAGTCGACCTCCACGTTCGTGCACGCGGAGAAGCGGTCGTAGTAGTAACCCTGCTGGTTGTCACACATGCCGGAGACGTCCTGAGCTGGGATCCCCGAACGAACCTACTGGCGGCGACTAGCCCGCCACCGCGTCGGCGACCCGCCGAAGGGGCCATGGCCGGCGCCGAGAGTGGGCGCGATCGAGGCAGTCGCCGCGAAGTACGCAGCGGATTGGCCCGTCTGGGGGCACCGCAAGATCGCCGCGATGATGCGTGCCGACGGCCACCAGGTGTCCACCTCCACCGTTCAGCGGGCCCTCCGCCGGCGCGGACTGCTGCTGCCGACCGGGTTCCGGGCAGACCGCAGATCATGGGCGCGGCTGCGGAAGCGGGTGATCCGAGACCCACCACGCCAGCGGAACCGGGTCTGGCAGATGGACTTCTCCGAGTTCGAGACCGCCCGCGGCGGGATCTGGCGGATCTGCGCAGTCATCGACTACGCCACCAAGTACTGCCTCGCCGCCACCGTCACCCCGACGTCTCGCGGCCAGGATGCGCTCGGTTGCCTCCGCCGGACCGTTGTCGAGGCCGAACGGGTCCTCGACCTCGACGACCTCCGTGCCGACCGCGGCATGATGGACGTCCGTCGACGCCGACGACTACATGATCGGTGAAGCACCCGCTCCGATCGCCGTCGTGACGGACAACGGGCCATGCTTTCGTGGCGTGACCTTCGCTGACGCGTTCGCCGGCGACGACCCGCTGTTCCGTCACGCCCGCACACGGGTGAGGAGTCCACAGACCGACGGCGTGGTCGAGCGGTTCTTCGGCACGCTGAAGTACGAACATCTCTACCGCGCCACCATCGGCGACGGCAACGCCCTCGCCGTCGAAGTCAACCTGTTCCGCCACACCTACAACACTCTGCGACCCCACCAGGCCCTCGACGAGCGCACACCACGCGCGGCTTACCTCGCCGTCGAACACTGCGATTAGCGTGCGGCCTTTGGCGGACCCGCTACTTGACTGGGAGGTCCTGACATGACCAGTAAGTTCACCGAGCTTGCGATCGACTGTGCCGATCCCAACGGTCTCGCCCGGTTCTGGTGCTCGGTCCTTGACTACGAGGTGCAAGACGAAGACGACGGAACTGTGACAATTGGCTCCCCTATGGTGCCTGAAGGCAAGAACCACCTTGGCCCAGTGCCACCGACGTTGACATTCGCGCACGTGCCCGAGGGCAAGACCGTCAAGAACAGGCTCCACCTCGACGTCAACCCAACCGACAGGGAGCAGGACGAAGAGATCCGTCGCCTGCTCGACCTAGGTGCTCGACACGCCGAGGTCGGCCAAGGCGATGAGAGCTGGGTCGTACTTGCCGACCCAGAGGGGAACGAGTTCTGCGTCCTTGCGGACCGCCGCCCCTGATCGGAGGCCGCACACCGCGCCAGACCTACTTCCGGTCGCCTACCCACGCTCACGCGAACACGATGAGGAGCCCGTCCAAAGATGGAGAATCCCGACCCGAGCAAGATCAAACTCTGCCAACTTCTTTACTCATGACACATCAAAGCGGCGCGCAGGTTGGCGTGACGGACGGTAGTCAGTGCGAGCAGCACACGTCGCTGCAGAACGACACCCCTCCGTACGACTGGGTCGTCATGCCGACCCTCGGGGACAAGCCGGACGCGCCCTGCCTGCGCGCAACCACCCCCGCCAGCCAGAACTCAGCCGTCGGTGGAGACCTGGGCAGATTTACCCAGGGCCAGCGACTCCTCGACCGCGACAAGTACTGGGTTACCGTCTACGACTCGCGCCAGCAGCCGGCATAGAGTCCACCGCCACGACACTGAATGACCCACTGATGCCGGGCGGCGTACTCCAGCCGTCCGGCATCGGGGCTATCCGTCAGGAGGGCGACCGCATGCCCAACCCGTCAGCCCTCCAGCGCGCGTGGTCGAGGATCGAGCCCTGGCTTGCCGACAACGCTCCCGCCGATCACGCCTCCCTGCGCCCCCCGGCCAACGCCACCGATATCCATCGGCTGGAGAGTGCTCTCGAGATTCACACAATCCACCCCGACGTCATCGAACTCCTCAAGACCCACGATGGTGCTGACGACCGCTACCCGACCGTCTACCAGCCCGGAGCCGGCCGCTTCATCCCCTCCCGCTATCGCTTCCTGAGTACCCACGAGATCTGCGAACGTGCCAACGGCATGAACAGGCAGCTCGCAGAGGACGACCCAGACTCCACCATGGTCGGCTACTACTGGCATCCCCGATGGGTCCCAATCGCCCAGGAGACCACGACATGCCTGCTGTTCATCGACCACCGCCCCGGACCTACCTACGGCGCAGTAGGCGAACTCATCGAAGGCGACCACGCATACCTGGCCAAGTGGCCAAGCCTGGCCGAACTCCTCACCCGCATCGCCGACAGCATCGAACACGACGCCCCCCTAGGCCGCTACACCCCGCAGCCGACCGGCGGACGGGGAGTGTCTAATCAACGGCGGATCTGCTGATCAAGGAGAGACGCCGAGTGAGCGAGACGATGATCGGGCACGAGTCCGTCGAGGAGTCGGCCG
>NZ_JBEXKU010000065.1:0-45111 GCF_040609575.1 Streptomyces sp. NPDC004647
AGGCAGCAACGACAAGGAACTGTGCTAGGTCGCCACCGCCGTCGGGGCCAAGGCACTGAAGCGGTCAACGGTCAGTTCTCAACCCCGTCCACAAGCTCGCCGCGAATCCGTGCCCGTGCGGGCGCCACTCGCTGCACGGCACCGGCTGCGAGTGCCCGCCTTCCGTGGTCCGCCGCTACCAGTCGAGACTGTCGGGGCCCTTGATGGACCGGGTGGACCTACGGGTCGAAGTGGAGGCCGTCAGTCGGACGGAGCTGATGGGCGAGGGCACCGCGGGCGAATCCACCCGCGTGGTGGCCGGTCGGGTGCGGGAGGCCCGGGAGCGCGCCACGGCACGACTGGCCAACACTCCCTGGCGGCTCAACAGCCAAGTGCCCGGTCACGAGCTGCGCACGCGCTGGCAGCCGGCCCGGGGGGCGATGCGGGAGGCCGAGTGCGACATGGAGCGAGGCATGCTCACCGCCCGGGGGCTGGACCGCGTGCTACGGGTCGCCTGGACCGTCGCAGACCTGGCCGGGCGGGACAACCCTGAGGCGCAGGACGTGGCTCACGCCCTGCAACTGCGCACCGGGATCAGCCGCGGTGTGGTCATGGCCGGAGGTTCGCGATGAGGGGGAGCGCGCGTGCTGCTGAGACCGTGACCGATGAGGGGCGGCGGGCGGTTGAGATCGACGGTGAGCTCGACGGGGGTGAGCCGGACTGGGGTGAGGCCGGTCGGGGTGGGCTTGACCCGGGTGAGAGCGACGAGAACCGTTGGGCGCGGGCGGCGCTCACCAGGATCGTCGAGCCGGGCGATGAGCTCATCGGCGCGTGGCTGAGACGGCTCGGACCCCGCGGCGTGCTGCGGCTGCTCGCCGGGTCGGGAGAGCCTCCGTCGGAGGTGAGCGCGGAGCGGATGGCCGGATACCGCAGCCGGGCGGCCGAGCTCGCCCCGGCAGCGGACCTTGCCGACGTCGAGGCGGTCGGAGGGCGTTTCGTCTGCCCCGGCGACCGTGAGTGGCCCCGGCAACTCGACGACTTGGGGGATGCCCGTCCGATCGGGCTGTGGGTGCGCGGGCGCCCGTCGCTGCGGATATGGGCGCTGCGGTCCGTGGCGGTCGTCGGGGCGCGTGCCTGCACGGATTACGGTGCCCATGTGGCCGCCACGCTCGGCGCGGGGCTCGCCGAGACCGGCTGGACCGTGGTCTCCGGCGCTGCCTATGGAGTGGACGGTGCCGCTCATCGGGGGGCACTCGGCGCGGGTGGCGCGACCGTCGGCGTTCTCGCCTGTGGTGTGGACGTGGCCTATCCGCGCGGCCACGCCGAGTTGATCGGCAGGATCGCCGAACAGGGACTGCTGGTCGCGGAGTTGCCGCCGGGAGGGCATCCGACGCGCAGCCGGTTCGTGCTGCGCAATCGCGTTATCGCCGCGCTCACCCGGGGGACGGTCGTGGTCGAAGCGAAGTACCGCAGCGGCTCTCTGGTGACGGCGCGGCAAGCGCAGAAGCTGGGCCGGTTCACGATGGGTGTCCCCGGGCCCGTGACCTCCGGGTTGTCCGCCGGCGTCCATAAGTTGCTGCGCGGAGAGGCGGCGCTTGTCACCGACGCCGCAGAAGTGACCGAACTCGTGGGAAGCATCGGTGACCTGGCTCCCGAGGGCCGCGGGCCGGTCGTCCCGCGGGACTTGCTGGACCCGGTCTCGGCGCGGGTGCTGGAGGCGCTGCCCGCGTGGACAGGAGCGGACCCGGGGCGGATCGCCCGGGGCGCCTGCACGGGATATGACGACGCGTTGGCAAAACTGTACGAACTGCAGTCACTGGGGTTCGTCGAACGGCACGGCGAACGGTGGCAGTTGGCCCGGTATCCCCGGGGTTCCGGCATTGACCGGCGAGGCGGTCCTTGACCTGCTGCGACCGGGTGACAGGGTTGGCCCGATGACCGCAACAGCCGACTTTGTGTTCTGTTCACGGCCGACACGCGCCCTTGTGGCATTAACCCTGGGGTGCGGTCAACGGAACGTATCTGCGCAGGCCCGACCCCGCAGTCTTCGCACACTGCGACGCTCCAGTCACGCTACGCTCACAAGCGTTCCGACCAAGACAGACGTCCTCACCCCGGTGACGTCAGAACGGCTCAAGGCGACGCATGCCTCAGCACACCTCCGGGTCTGACCGCGCGGCAGTACCACCCGCCGCTCGCGGCGGCGTGCGCCCCGCTGCGCCCTCGTCGCTCGACGAATTGTGGCGGTCGTACAAGGCCACGGCCGACAGCCGGCTGCGGGAACAGCTCATCCTGCACTACTCACCACTGGTGAAATATGTGGCGGGCCGAGTCAGCGTCGGCCTGCCACCCAACGTCGATCAGGCGGACTTCGTGTCCTCGGGCGTCTTCGGGCTCATCGACGCCATCGAGAAGTTCGACCCCGGCCGGTCCATCAAATTCGAGACCTACGCGATCACCCGGATCCGCGGGGCGATGATCGATGAACTCCGGGCGCTCGACTGGATCCCCCGCTCGGTCCGGCAGAAGGCGCGCGCCGTGGAGCGCGCCTACGCCACGCTGGAGGCCGCACTGCGCCGTACCCCGTCCGAGGCGGAGGTTGCCGCCGAGATGGGGATCGGGCTCTACGAACTGCACAACGTGTTCAGCCAGTTGTCCCTGGCCAATGTGGTCGCGCTGGAGGAGTTGCTGCACGTCGGCGGCGAGGGCGGCGACCGTCTGAGTCTGATGGACACACTGGAGGACACCGCCGCGGACAACCCGGTGGAGGTGGCCGAGGACCGCGAGCTGCGGCGGCTGCTCGCCCGGGCCATCAACACCCTGCCGGAGCGGGAGAAGACCGTGGTCACCCTCTACTACTACGAGGGGCTCACCCTCGCGGAGATCGGGCAGGTCCTCGGTGTCACCGAGAGCCGGGTGAGCCAGATCCATACGAAGTCCGTGCTGCAGCTGCGGGCGAAGCTGGCTGACGTCGGACGCTGAATCGTCCCTTCCGCGTTTCACTTTTCCTGGTCTCCTCCCTGTCCCTTCCTGGGTCTTCGTGCCACCGAGTGCCGCACCGGACGCCGCGTCCGTAGAGTGGATGCGTGCCCAGGATTCGAGCGGCCTCAGTGGCCGAGCACCGGACCATGCAGCGCGGCGCCCTGCTGGACGCCGCCCGCTCCCTCCTGTCCGAAGGCGGTACGGACGCCCTGACCTTCCCGGCCCTCGCCGAGCGCACCGGGCTGGCTCGGTCCTCCGTCTATGAGTACTTCCGCTCCCGCGCGGCAGTCGTCGAGGAGTTGTGCGCCGTCGACTTCCCGATCTGGGCGGCGGAGGTCGAAGCCGCCATGGAGAGGGTGGACACGCCCGAGGGAAAGATCGAGGCGTATGTACGGCAGCAGCTGGCGCTCGTCGGCGACCGGCGGCACCGGGCGGTGGTCGCGATCTCCGCGGGCGAGCTGGACGCCGGTGCCCGCGAGAAGATCCGCGCCGCCCACGGCGGCCTGATCGCCATGATCGTCGAGGCACTCGGAGAGCTCGGCCACGAACAGCCTCGGCTGGCCGCGATGCTGTTGCAAGGTGTGGTGGACGCCGCGGTTCGCCGTATCGAGCTCGGCGCGGCCGAGGACCCGGAGCGGATCACCGAGGCCGCCGTGTCGATGGCTCTGCGCGGTGTGCAGGGCTGATCCTCCGACCGGCGAGGTGTGCGAGGGCTCAGGAATGCCGAAGACCGGCAGGAGCCGGGAGGGGCCGCCGCGCAGCAGCCGGGCCGGCAGGAGCGACAGCGGGTCCAGATAACGCTTCCCCCGCAGCAGGCCCCAGTGCAGGCAGCCGGAATGGCAGTGGAAGGGACCGTCGTCCAGCGTTCCGACCGGCTGCCCCGCCGTCACCCGGTCACCCTTCCGCACGCTCGCCCGTACCGGCTCGTAGGTGATGCGGAGCGGGGGAGCGCCTGTGTCGTCCAGTTCGATCGAGAGCACCCGGCGTCCTGCGACGCTGCCTGCGTAAGCCACCCGGCCCGCGCCGGCGGCTCGTACCGTCCGGCCGGGTCGCGCGGCGAGGTCCACCCCACGGTGGCCCGCCGCGTACGGGGAGGGCGGCGGCTCCCAGCCCTTGACGATCATGGGGCGCAGGCTGCCTCCGGCGCCGTCCACGGGCCACGCCCGGCCCTCGGCGCCGTGTTCTGCCGAGCGGGTGGCCGCGGTCCCGGACACCGTGCCGGCCGCGGTAGCGGCCACCGCATCGAAGACCGCCGGGCGCCGCGCTGCCTCCCCTGGACCGGGACCACTCACAGCCCAGGCCACAGGCGCCACAGGCGCGGCAAGCGAGGCGACCAGCGAGGCGATCAGCGGGGCGACGAGCACGGCGCCGAGCAGGAGCGGCATGACCAAGCGCATTGCCGCAGGCGCCGTGAGCAGGGCATCGCGTCTTCGGTATCCGGAGCAGGACCGCGACGGCCCGGCACAGCTCCGCCATGAACCGGCCTGATGGCGGGCGCCGGCTACCGGAGGCCGGATGCCCGGTGCGCTGCGCGCGAGGCAGCCGGCAGGGCGACGACCTCGGGCGGGGGAAGTGTCCTTGTGTCCCATGAGCGGACGATGTCCCACGCCCCGGCTTCGCGGGGATCATGGGAACAATCTGTGGACTACCGGCCGGTTGTGGACAGCCCGGCCACCCGTGCGGGTGAGCGCAAGGCAGCGTGAGTCCGAGGCGCTCAGCCGCACCCGCGCGCCGGTGTCACCGCTGGTGCCATGGCAACCACGGCGGCTCCTCCCGTTCCGAGTCGATCGTGCCCCGAGTCCGCCCGGAGTCCGGTTCCGGGCCCTCTATGCGTGTCGCTCCGTGGTTCGGCGGTCACGTACACTTCTGGTGGCGATCCGGGTCACCGGGTCGACTTCGCACGCCCCGCCGCCGTTGCATCAATCCCTCTCGGGAAGCACGGCGGCCGCGCCCCTCGGTCCTCGGAAGCTCTTTTCCGTGGCAGGCGCGTCGGGGCGTCAGGCAGCACGGCGGCCGCCCGGCCGGCGTGGAACCGAGAATTGCAAGGAGTACGGCCATGGCCGTCGTCACGATGCGGGAGCTGCTGGAGAGCGGCGTCCACTTCGGGCACCAGACCCGTCGCTGGAACCCGAAGATGAAGCGCTTCATCTTCACGGAGCGCAATGGCATCTACATCATCGACCTGCTCCAGTCGCTGTCGTACATCGACCGCGCCTACGAGTTCGTCAAGGAGACCGTCGCGCACGGCGGCTCCGTCATGTTCGTCGGCACCAAGAAGCAGGCCCAGGAGGCCATCGCCGAGCAGGCGACCCGCGTCGGGATGCCGTACGTCAACCAGCGCTGGCTGGGTGGCATGCTCACCAACTTCTCGACCGTCTACAAGCGCCTGCAGCGTCTGAAGGAGCTCGAGCTCATCGACTTCGAGGATGTGGCCGCGTCCGGCCTCACCAAGAAGGAGCTCCTGGTCCTCTCCCGCGAGAAGGCCAAGCTCGAGAAGACCCTCGGCGGTATCCGCGAGATGCAGAAGGTGCCCAGCGCCGTCTGGATCGTGGACACCAAGAAGGAGCACATCGCCGTCGGTGAGGCGCGCAAGCTCCACATCCCGGTCGTCGCGATCCTCGACACCAACTGTGACCCGGACGAGGTCGACTACAAGATCCCGGGCAACGACGACGCGATCCGCTCCGTCACCCTGCTCACCCGCGTGATCGCCGACGCCGTCGCCGAGGGCCTCATCGCCCGCTCCGGCGCCGCCACCGGCGACACCAAGCCGGGCGAGAAGGCCGGCGAGCCGCTCGCCGAGTGGGAGCGCGACCTGCTCGAGGGCGACAAGAAGGCCGACGAGCCGGCTGCCGCCGAGGCTCCCGCGGCGACCCCGGCCGAGACCGCCGAGGCTTCTGCCGAGACCCCGGCCGAGGCTCCTGCCGAGACCCCCGCCGCGGCCACTGCCGAGACCCCGGCTGAGGCCCCGGCCGAGACCCCGGCGGCGGACGCCGAGCAGGCCTGACCTTCTGCGGCGGTCCGCGGGTCACCCCGCGGACCACCGCAGCGTCACGGCTGATGACGGCGGGGGTAGGTGCCCCCGCCGTCCACCCGTAGATCCAATCGACTTTCCGAGAAGAGATTGACAGACCATGGCGAACTTCACCGCCGCTGACGTCAAGAAGCTCCGCGAGCTCACCGGCGCCGGCATGATGGACTGCAAGAAGGCGCTGGACGAGGCCGAGGGCAGTGTCGACAAGGCCGTCGAGATTCTGCGCGTCAAGGGCCAGAAGGGCGTCGCCAAGCGCGAGGGCCGCAGCGCCGAGAACGGCGCGGTCGTCGCGCGTCTCGCGGACGACAACAAATCCGGCGTGCTGGTCGAGCTCAAGTGCGAGACCGACTTCGTCGCCAAGGGTGACAAGTTCATCGTCGTCGCCGACGAGATCGCCGCCCACGTCGCCAAGACCTCCCCGGCTGACCTGGAGACCCTGCTCGCCTCCGAGATCGAGGCCGGCAAGACCGTCCAGGCGTACGTGGACGAGGCCAACGCGACCCTCGGCGAGAAGATCGTCCTCGACCGCTTCGCGCAGTTCTCCGGCGGCTTCGTCGCCTCCTACCTGCACCGCACCAGCCCGGACCTGCCCCCGCAGGTCGGCGTTCTGGTCGAGCTGGACAAGGAGAACGCCGAGGTCGCCAAGGACGTCGCGCAGCACATCGCCGCGTTCTCGCCGAAGTTCCTCTCCCGTGAGGACATCTCCGCCGAGACCGTCGAGAACGAGCGTCGCGTCGCCGAGGCCACCGCTCGCGAGGAGGGCAAGCCCGAGGGCGCCCTGCCGAAGATCGTCGAGGGGCGGGTGAACGGCTTCTTCAAGGAGAACGTGCTCCTCGACCAGGCGTTCGCCAAGGACAACAAGAAGTCCGTCAAGAAGGTCCTGGACGAGGCCGGCGTCACCCTGAAGCGCTTCGCCCGCTTCCGGGTCGGCGTCTGACCCGAGCAGCTCCGTTCGCGACGGAATACGCCCGACCCGCTAGGGTCGGGTGCAGTCGGCCGCCTATGCGCCGGACGACCGCAGATGTGACGAGGAGGCCATTGCCGCAGAGGGCTCGACAAGATCCCACCGGCAATGGCCTTCTCGTATGTGCACGAGGAGATCTCCATGAATCAGGGCGCCGACAAGGCCGACAACAGCGACCACGGCAGCAAACGCCGCCGCTTCCTGCTGAAGCTGTCCGGTGAGGCATTCGCCGGCGGAGGGGCACTGGGCGTCGACCCCGACGTCGTGCACGCGATGGCGCGGGAGATCGCCGCGGTGGTCCGGGGCGGGGCGGAGATCGCCGTCGTCATCGGCGGCGGTAATTTCTTCCGTGGTGCCGAGCTTCAGCAGCGCGGTATGGACCGGGCACGGTCCGACTACATGGGCATGCTGGGTACGGTGATGAACTGCCTCGCTCTGCAGGACTTCCTGGAGAAGGAGGGCATCGACTCCCGTGTCCAGACGGCCATCACCATGGGACAGGTTGCGGAGCCGTATATCCCGCTGAGGGCCGTACGGCACCTGGAGAAGGGGCGCGTTGTGATCTTCGGCGCGGGTATGGGCATGCCCTACTTCTCCACCGACACCACAGCCGCGCAGCGTGCCCTGGAGATCGATGCCGAGGCGCTGCTCATGGGTAAGAACGGTGTGGACGGGGTCTATGACTCCGACCCGAAGAAGAACCCCGACGCGGTGAAGTTCGACGCTCTGGAGTACGGCGAGGTGCTCACCCGCGGCCTCAAGGTTGCCGATGCCACCGCCATCACTCTGTGCATGGACAACAAGCTTCCGATCCTCGTCTTCGAGCTGACCGCCGAGGGCAACATCGCGCGTGCGGTGAAGGGTGAGAAGATCGGCACGCTCGTCAGCGACCAAGGGACGCGGGCCTGACGCTCCGGCCGGTGCCCCGAGAGGGGAAGGGCAACTCCGGGCCGCACGAACAGCCCGGCACGGGGATGGACAAGGGCCTGCCGGTCGGACACCGTGCAGGAGAAGACGCGCGCAGGGGCGAAGCTGTGCTCACTCAAAAGACCAGGAGCAAGTGGTGATCGAAGAGATCCTCCTCGAGGCCGAGGAGAAAATGGAGAAGGCCGTCGTGGTCGCCAAGGAGGACTTCGCCGCGATCCGCACCGGGCGTGCGCACCCGGCGATGTTCAACAAGATCGTGGCGGAGTACTACGGTGCGCTGACGCCGATCAACCAGCTGGCCTCGTTCTCAGTACCGGAGCCACGCATGGCGGTGGTGTCCCCGTTCGACCAGAGCGCACTGCGCAACATCGAGCAGGCGATCCGCGACTCCGACCTCGGGGTCAACCCGTCGAACGACGGCAGGATCATCCGGGTGACGTTCCCCGAACTCACCGAGGAGCGCCGCCGCGAGTACATCAAGGTCGCGAAGAACAAGGGCGAGGACTCGAAGATCTCGATCCGCAGCGTCCGCCGGAAGGCCAAGGAGAGCATCGACAAGCTGATCAAGGACGGCGACGTCGGCGAGGACGAAGGCCGCCGCGCCGAGAAGGAGCTCGACGACACCACCGCGAAGTACGTCACGCAGGTGGACGAGCTGCTCAAGCACAAGGAAGCCGAGCTGCTCGAGGTCTGATGAACGACTCTTCCTGGGGTGCCCCGCCGGGCACCGGCTTCTGGGGGGCGTCCGACCAGGGTTTCCCCCCGGCGGGTCCCGCGTACGGGGCTGCCGACGCGGCGCAGACTCGGCCCATGCCCATCGTGCCCGGCGCAGGCCGAGACCAGGACGACCGCGACCGGGGGGCCGCTCGGCTGAGCGGCCCCCTGTTCCGCGACGAGCAGCGGCAGCCGGAGGAACACCCAGTGCACAGGCAGCCGCAGCAGCCCGCCGCGTCGTCCTCGCCCTCGTCGGCGCAGAAGAAGCGCGCGGGGCGTGATCTGCGTGCGGCCATAGGGGTGGGCGTGGGCCTCGGCGCGCTGATCGTCGCGTCGCTGCTCATCGTGAAGGCCCTCTTCGTCGCGGTGATCGCCGCCGCGGTGGTCGTCGGACTCTGGGAGCTGACGTCGCGGCTCTCGGAGAAGAAGGGCATCCGGGTCCCCCTGGTGCCTCTCGCCGTCGGCGGCGCGGCCATGATCGTCGCCGGTTATGTGCGCGGAGCCGAGGGCGCGTCGGTGGCGATGGCTCTCACCGCGCTCGCGGTCCTCGTATGGCGCATGACGGAGCCGCCCGAGGACTACCTCAGGGATGTCACCGCCGGTGTCTTCGCTGCCCTCTACGTGCCGTTCCTCGCGACCTTCGTGGCTCTGATGCTGGCCGCAGAGGACGGGGCTTGGCGGGTGCTCACCTTCCTGTTGCTCACCGTCGTCAGCGACACCGGGGCGTACGCGGTGGGGTGGCAGTTCGGCAAGCACAAGCTCGCGCCGCGCATCAGCCCCGGCAAGACCCGGGAGGGGCTGCTCGGCGCGGTGGCCTTTGCCATGGTGGCCGGGGCGCTGTGCATGCAGTTCCTGATCGACGGCGGCTCCTGGTGGCAGGGGCTGATCCTCGGGCTGGCGGTCGCGGCCAGCGCGACCCTCGGCGACCTGGGCGAGTCCATGATCAAGCGGGATCTCGGGATCAAGGACATGGGCAAGCTGCTGCCGGGACATGGCGGGATCATGGACCGGCTGGACTCGCTGCTGCCTACCGCGCCTGTGGTGTGGCTGCTGATGGTGATCTTCGTCGGCTGAGATGTGCGCGCCTCTTTGCGGCTCGCCCCGGACACTGTCCGGGGCGAGCCGCTTTCGCGCTCGGGGACCGGGCTGATCGCCGCCGGCGCGGATGACCGCGTACATCCGGGCCGCCTCCGGGCCGTACGAGGTCGTGCCGACGATGACGGGTACCGAGGCGGCCCGAGGGTGACTGGTCTCCCATCGCTGTGGCCCGAGCCGCCCGGGTCGATCTGCGACACTGGTCGGACCATGCCTGTACCCGGAGAACTCACTTTCGCCGTGCCGCGCGGAGCCAAGAAGCCCCCGCGGCACATCGCCGACCTCACTCCCGCCGAGCGCCGCGAGGCCGTCGCGGCCCTCGGTGAGAAGCCGTTCCGGGCCGGCCAGGTGTCGCGTCACTACTTCGCCCGGTACGCCGACGACCCGGCGGCCTGGACCGACATCCCCGCGGCGGCGCGCGAGAAGCTGGCGGCCGAGCTGCTGCCGGAGCTGATGTCCGTGATGCGGCACATCTCCTGCGACAACGACACCACCCGCAAGACCCTGTGGCGGCTCTTCGACGGCACGCTCGTCGAGTCCGTGCTGATGCGCTACCCGGACCGGGTCACCATGTGCATCTCCTCGCAGGCGGGCTGCGGCATGAACTGTCCGTTCTGCGCCACCGGCCAGGCGGGCCTGGACCGCAATCTCTCCACCGCCGAGATCGTCCACCAGATCGTCGACGGGATGAGGGCGCTGCGCGACGGGGAGATCCCCGGCGGGCCCGCCCGGCTCAGCAACATCGTCTTCATGGGCATGGGCGAGCCGCTGGCCAACTACAACCGGGTCGTCGGCGCGATCCGCCGCCTCACCGACCCCGAGCCGGACGGCCTCGGTATTTCACAGCGTGGGATCACCGTTTCGACGGTCGGTCTGGTGCCGGCGATGCACAGGTTCGCCGACGAGGGCTTCAAGTGCCGGCTCGCGGTCTCGCTGCACGCCCCGGACGACGAACTGCGGGACACCCTCGTGCCCGTCAACACCCGGTGGAAGGTCCGCGAGGTACTGGACGCGGCCTGGGAGTACGCGGAGCGGTCCGGACGCCGGATCTCCATCGAGTACGCCCTGATCAAGGACATCAACGACCAGGCGTGGCGGGCCGATCTGCTGGGGCGGCTCCTCAAGAACCACCGGGTCCATGTCAACCTCATCCCGCTCAACCCGACTCCCGGGTCGAAGTGGACGGCGTCCCGGCCGGAGGACGAGAAGGCGTTCGTCGCCGCGCTGGAGGCGCACGGCGTGCCCGTGACCGTACGGGACACCCGCGGTCAGGAGATCGACGGGGCCTGCGGGCAGCTGGCGGCCACCGAGCGCTGAGCGCTTCGCGCCCCTACCCCGTCCGTTCCCCGTCCCCTCCCCGGGTCGGAGCACCCTCGCGGTTGCTAGTGTGTGTTCGAACAAATGCACATTCCGACAGGGGAGCGCCACAGCGCTGAGAGTGCGGAGCAGTCAGTCCGCAGACCCTCGAACCTGAACCGGGTCATTCCGGCGTAGGGAGTTCGGTCGCCACTCAAGCTGTTGCGCCCCGCCCGGCCATCGCTCATCGCATCATCGAGCGCCGGGCGGGGCCGCGTCTCTTCCTGGTAACCCAGGAGGAACTTTCAGTGAGCACCACCACGATCAGAGCCACCGCCACCGCGCTGGCCGCCGCGCTGGGCATCACGATGCTCACCGCCTGCGGCGACTCGGGAGACTCAGCCGACTCCGGCGGCTCGAAGTCGAAGACGGTCACCCTGGTCAGCCACGACTCCTTCAACGCCTCGAAGGCCGTGCTGCAGCAGTTCACCCGGGAGACCGGCTACACGGTGAAGGTGCTGCGCGGCGGCGACGCCGGGGCGGCCGTCAACCAGGCCGTCCTGACGAAGGGCCACCCGCAGGGCGATGTCTTCTTCGGTGTCGACAACACCCTGCTCTCCCGGGCCCTCGACGCCGGCCTGTTCACCCCGTACGAGGCGAAGGGCCTCGACCAGGTCCGGCCGGAACTCCGGCTCGACAAGGACAAGCACCGGGTCACTCCCGTCGACACCGGTGACATCTGCGTCAACTACGACCGCAAGTACTTCGCCGGCAAGAAGCTGGCTCCGCCGAAGACCTTCGGCGACCTGGTCAAGCCGGAGTACAAGGACCTGCTCGTGACCGAGAACGCCGCCACGTCCTCCCCTGGGCTGGCGTTCCTGCTCGGCACGGCCGCGGAGTACGGCGACGGCTGGCCGGACTACTGGAAGAAGCTGCGGGCCAACGGCGTCGAGGTAGTGGACGGCTGGGAGCAGGCGTACAACGACCACTTCTCCGGCTCCGGCGGCGGCAAGGGGAAGGGCGACAAGCCGCTCGTCGTCTCGTACGCCTCCAGCCCGCCCGCCGAGGTGCTGGGTGTGAAGCCGCAGCCCGAGGAGAGCCCGACCGGGGTGGCGACCGGCACCTGCTTCCGGCAGACCGAGTTCGCCGGGCTGCTGGACGGCGCGGAGAACGCCGAGGGCGGGAAGGCGCTGCTGGACTTCCTGCTGAGCAAGAGGTTCCAGGAGGACGTGCCGCTGCAGATGTTCGTCAACCCGGCGCGCGGGGACGCGAAGTTGCCGGAGGTGTTCACCCGGTACGGCGCGAAGATCGACGACCCGGCGACCCTCGCCCCGGAGAAAATCGCCGAGAACCGCGAGCAGTGGGTCAAGCAGTGGTCCTCGCTCGTCCTGAAGTAACAGCCGCCAAGGAGCCCGGGCGGCGCGGTGCGGGCGGCCCCCGGGGTTCGGGGGCCGGGCTGCGCCTCGCGCTGATGGCCCTGCCCGTCGCGTTCTTCGGGCTCTTCTTCGCCTATCCGGTGGCCGCCATCGTCTCCCGGGGCCTACGCGTCGGCGGGCGCTGGCAGTTCGGCCGGATCGGCGAGGTGCTCTCCGACCCGGACCTTCTGCAGGTGCTGTGGTTCACCGTGTGGCAGGCGGCCGCCTCGACCGCGCTCACCCTGGCGATCGCGCTGCCGGGCGCGTACGTCTTCGCCCGGTTCGACTTCCCCGGCAAGGAGTTGCTGCGGGCGGTCGTCGTGGTGCCCTTCGTGCTTCCGACCGTTGTCGTCGGTTCCGCGTTCCTGGCGCTGCTCGGGCGCGGCGGAATGCTGGACGAGCTCTGGGGCTTCCGGCTGGACACCACGGTGTGGGCGATCCTGCTCGCGCACGTGTTCTTCAACTACGCCGTGGTCGTCCGTACGGTCGGCGGGCTGTGGGCCCAGCTGGACCCGCGCCAGGAGGAGGCCGCGCGGGTTCTGGGCGCGGGCCGGTTCGCCGCGTGGCGCAGGGTCACGTTGCCCGCGCTGGGACCTGCCGTGGCCGCCGCCGGTCTGATGGTCTTCCTCTTCACCTTCACCTCCTTCGGCGCCGTCCAGATTCTCGGCGGGCCGCGCTACGCCACGCTGGAGGTGGAGATCTACCGGCAGACCGCGCAGCTGCTGGAGTTGCCGACCGCCGCGGTACTCACCCTGGTGCAGTTCGCCGCCGTGGCCGGTGTGCTCGCGCTGCACGCCTGGACCGTACGGCGCCGCGAGACGGCCCTGGCCCTGGTGGACGCGCGCTCCACCGCGCGGCGACCGCGGGGCACCGGCCAATGGGCCTTGCTGGGGGGCGTACTGGCCGTCATCGCACTGCTGATCGTGCTGCCCCTGGGTGTGCTGGTGGAACGCTCGCTCGCCGCCCCGGGCGGGTACGGACTCACCTTCTACCGGGCGCTGGAGTCGGCGGCCGCGAGCGGCGGGACCTTCGTCGTGGCCCCGCTGCAGGCCGTGTGGAATTCACTGCAGTACGCGGTGGTGGCCACGGTGATGGCCCTGGTGGTGGGAGGACTCGCGGCCGCGGCGCTCACCCGGCGGTCCGCGGGCTCCGCGGGCGGAGACAGGGGACGGCTGATCCGGGGCTTCGACGTGCTGCTGATGCTGCCGCTGGGCACCTCGGCCGTGACGGTCGGCTTCGGATTCCTGATCACCCTCGACGAGCCGCCGTTGGACCTTCGCGATTCCTGGTTGCTGGTGCCCCTCGCCCAGGCCCTGGTCGGCGTGCCCTTCGTCGTACGCATCATGCTGCCGGTGCTGCGGGCGGTGGACGACCGGCTGCGTGAGGCGGCGGCCGTGCTCGGCGCGTCACCGCTGCGGGCCTGGCGGGAGGTGGATCTGCCGCTGGTGCGGCGGGCGTTGCTGGTCGCGGCGGGTTTCGCGTTCGCCGTCTCGCTCGGGGAATTCGGCGCGACCGTGTTCATCGCGCGGCCCGGCAACCCGACGCTGCCGGTGGCGGTGGCCCGCTTCCTGGGGCGTGCCGGAGAGCTGAACTACGGGCAGGCGATGGCCCTGAGCACGATTCTGATGCTGGTGTGCGCGGCCGCACTGCTGGCGCTGGAGCGTATCCGCCCCCGGTCCTCGCCCGGGGGAACCCCCATCGACCGTTCGGGAGAGTTCTAGATGGCGCTGCTGAGACTGGAGGGCGTGACCGTACGGTTCGGCGGGCGCACCGCGCTGGACGCGGTGGACCTGGAGGTCGCCGAGCACGAGACGCTGTGCGTGCTGGGGCCGAGCGGGAGCGGAAAGTCCACCCTGCTGCGGGTCGTCGCCGGGCTCCAACGGGCCGACGCCGGCCGGGTCCTGCTGTCGGGCCGCGACCAGACCGGCGTGCCCACGCACCGGCGCGGGGTGGGCCTGATGTTCCAGGACCACCAGCTCTTCCCGCAGCGCGACGTGGGCGGCAATGTCGCCTTCGGCCTGCGGATGCACGGGGCGGGGCGGGCCGAGCGGGAGCGTACGGTCGGTGAGCTGCTCGAACTCGTCGGTCTGCCGGGCGCCCGGCAACGGGGCGTCGCGGAGCTCTCCGGCGGCGAACAGCAGCGGGTCGCCCTCGCTCGTGCCCTCGCGCCGCAGCCGAAGCTGCTGATGCTGGACGAACCGCTGGGCCAGCTCGACCGGAGCCTGCGGGAGCGGCTGGTCGTCGAGTTGCGCGAGCTGTTCCACCGGCTGGGTACGACGGTGCTGGCGGTCACCCATGACCAGGGGGAGGCGTTCGCGCTCGCCGATCGTGTCGTGGTGATGCGGGACGGCCGGATCGCACAGACGGGTACGCCGCTGGAGGTGTGGCAGCGGCCCGCCTCGGAATTCGTGGCCCGGTTCCTCGGCTTCGACAACGTCGTCGGGGCCACGGTGCACGCCGAGGCCGCCGAGACCCCTTGGGGCAAGGTGCCCGTACCGGCCGGCACCGCGCAGGGCTCGTGCCGGCTGCTCGTCCGCCCGGCCGGGGTACGGCTCGCCCCGGTGACCGAGGGGCTGCCCTGCACGGTGGCGGCACGGACGTTCCGCGGCAACCATGTCGCGCTGCTGCTGGAGCCCGACCGCGGCCCGCGGCTCGAAGCGGCGTGCTCGCTGCGGGACGCGCCGGAACCGGGCGCGAGGGTCGGCGCCGCGTTTTCCGCCGCGGATGTGGTGGTGCTGCGCTCAGAGGGGTGACGGTCCTCACTGTCGTACGCCTCCCCGGTGAGGTCGTCGGGGGGCGCGGCCCCGCGCCGACGGAGACAGGGCGACGGCTTGGACGGTCAACAGCCGGAAGGCCGCGGCCCGTTGTGACCCGGCGAGGAATTCACACGTGTGGCAGTGACGTGACGGGGGACGTGGCTGTCGCCGGGGTGGCGGCCCGTCCGGCGGCTACCGCCGAAGCATCATCGGGGCACTGCGGCCTCAGTGGGACAGCGGCAGCGCGGCCAGTTCCGCGACCGCCCAGGTGATCGGGGCGAGTACGGCCACCATCACCGTCGCGCGCAGAGCCGCCGCCCTGCGCAGCAGGCCGGCGGAGGCGCCGATCCGCAGCAGCGCCGCGGTGATGTCGGCGCGCGCGCCCTTGGTCTCCAGCGCCGCCGTCAGGACCGTCGCGGTGGCGCAGGCCATCACGAGCGCCGCCGCGATACCCGTCAGCGGGCCGAACGGACGGTCGCCGGTCGAGTCGAGGGCCGTTCCGTACAGCTGGGTCGCGGCGAACGCCCCCGCGGCGACCGCGCACAGTACGCCGAGCGGACGGCCGAGGCGGGGGGCCTCCTCCTGGAGTACGCGGCCGGACAGCAGGCGCACCGACCCCGGCCGGCCGGCGGAGAGCAGCCTTCCGCACAGATGGGTGATGCCGGGACAGGCCAGCACCAGACCGGTCGCGATGAGCACCCAGCCGCCGACGACACCCGGCGGAATGGTGTCCAGCCGGCCGGGGAGCGGCAGCAGGCTGTGGGACGAGGGCGGCGTGGCGCCGCCCGCGTACGCCCCCAGGGCGATCCCGGCCGCCGTCAGCGCAACGCCCCAGGGAAGGCCCGTGGAGATCGTCGCCCGGGCTCTGGCTCCGGTGGCTTCGCCGGCGGCCACCGGCTGCTGCGGATCGGGTGCGCCGCCGGGACGCGGCTTCCTCGGCCGCAGCGTGATCGCTGCGGCCGTCCCGGCCAGCACGGGAACCACGAAGAGCAGGGTGACCACCGCCGCGAAGGGCATCGGCTCGCCCCCGCCGAGCGCGTCTGCCCGGGCGCCGCCGAGCGGCAGGACAGCCAGGTCCCCGCGGAGGTACAGGAAGACGAGCAGCGCGAACACGCTGCCCAGCGTGCAGGACACCGCCGTCGACACGGCGCCCAGCATCGCCAGCCCGACCGGGCCGAAACCGGCCGAGGACAGCCCGGGCTGCGGGCGCGCCCCGGGGTCCGTACGGGCGACCGCGACGGCGAGCTGCACGACCGCCGCCAGCGGCACCACGCACCACAGGAGCCGCGCGGCCGAGCCGGCCGCCTCCTCCGGGTGCCCCACCGCGTGGCCGAGCGCGGACAGCAGCAGGAAGCCGACCCCGGCGGAGGCGGCGGCGACCATCAGGCGGCGCAGCAGCACCAGGGGGCGGGTGCCGCGTGCTAGACGGAGAGCGAGCACTCGGCCCTGCCCTCCGTGTCGGGCATGGGAATTCCGCCGACCCGGCGGCCGTCCACCAGCACGACCGTACGGTCCGCGAGCGTCGCCACGTCCGCGTCGTGGGTGGCGAGGACGACCGTGATGCCGTGCGAGCGCGTCGCCGTGGTGAGGGTGCGCAGCACGTGCGCGCGGTCCGCCCGGTGCAGCGGAGCGGAGGGCTCGTCGGCGAAGAGCACCGACGGCTCGGCAGCCAGGGCGCGGGCGATCGCGACGCGCTGCCGGTGCGACTGGAGCATCCCTGCGGGCCGCTTGCGGGCGCAGTGGCCCACGTCGAGCCGCTCGAGCCACTCCATGGCGGCGGTCTTCGCGGCGCGGTGCGGGGTGCCGCGCAGCAGCAGCGGCAGCGCCGCGTTCTCCCAGCCGCTCAGCTCCGGCACCAGCTGGGGCTCTGTGTCGATCCAGCCGAAGCGGTCCCGGCGCAGCCGTTCGCGGCTCATCCGGCCCAGCGTGTGCACCGGCGAGCTGTTGAACCACACCTCGCCGCTCTGCGGCACCAGTTGGCCCGCCAGGCACCGCAGCAGCGTCGTCTTGCCACTGCCGCGTGCCCCGGTGACGGCGAGGATCTCGCCCTCGCGGGCGCCGACGGAGACCCCGGTGAGGGCCGGGGTCCCGCTGTGCGCGTAATGCAGGGAGCGTGCCCAGAGCACGTCGTTGTCCGGCGGGGCCTCCATGGCGAACACCTCGGCTTACCTACGACCGTCCGTTCCCCTGACCGGGTGACCGGACGCGAGCCCAATTGGTCACTTGCACCGTATGAACTCGGGCAGGCGGGAGGCGGCTCGTAGGACCTGGTGGCGGCCAGGTTCCTTCGAACGGCTCATATGAGCCGATGGTGTGCGACTGTCAGGGCGAATCCGGTCCCGGACCGGTCCCGGACCGGAGCAGGAGACCGGACCGGCGCCGGACCCGGGCAGGGATCCGGCCGGCGCCGGACCAGGGCCCAGCACCGAGGGGACCTGAGCCCTGGTCAGGCCGGGTCCGCCAGATGGGTCGGAGCGAACATCCGCAGCAGGGCCGGGAGGACCACGACCGACGGGCCCGGAGCAGCCAGAGCCGCCACCAGATCGTCGCCCAGCCGGTCGGCCGAGGTGCGCACGGCGGGGACCCCGAAGGACTCGGCGAGCGCCACGAAGTCCGGCCGGGCCAGCTCGGTGGCGGTGGCCTCGCCGAACGCGTCGGCCATGTACTCGCGGAGGATTCCGTAGCCGCCGTCGTCGACGATCAGCCAGGTGACGGGCAGGCCGTACTGCCGGGCGGTGGCCAGCTCGGCGATCGAGTACATCGCGCCGCCGTCGCCGGAGACGGCGAGCACCGGCCTGGCGCGGTCCGCGGCGGCGGCGCCCAGGGCGGCGGGGAAGCCGTAGCCGAGGCCGCCCGCGCCCTGGGCGGAGTGCATGGCGCCGCCGCGCGGATCGAAGGCGGACCAGGCCCAGTAGGCCAGGATCGTCATGTCCCAGAAGCTCGGGGCGCCGTCGGGCAGCGCGTCGCGGACAGCCGCGAGGACCTGCTGCTCCACCTCCAGGCCCTGGCGGGCGATACGGTCCCGCACCCGGGTCAGCAGGCCGGACGCCGCCTTGGCCGCGTCCCCCTCGGGCCGCTGCGCGACCGACTCCGCGAGGGTGCCCAGGGCGAGCCGGGCGTCCGCGTGGATGCCCAGCGCCGGGTGGTTGGACTCCAGCTTGCCGAGGTCCGCCTCGATCTGGACGAGCCGGCCGCGCGGCTGGAACGTGTGGTAGTTCGAGGAGAGTTCGCCCAGCCCCGAGCCGACGACGAGCAGGACGTCGGCCTCCTCCAGGAAGTCGGTGGTGTGCCGGTCCTCCAGCCAGGACTGCAGCGAGAGGGGGTGCTCCCAGGGAAAGGCGCCCTTGCCGCCGAACGTCGTCGCCACCGGAGCGTCCAGCTTCTCGGCCAGCGCGCGCAGTTCCTCCTGCGCCCCGGCGCGTACCACCCCGCCGCCGGCCAGGATCACCGGCCGCTCGGCGCCGTCCAGCAGCCGTACCGCCTCGGCGACCAGCTCCGGCCGGGGCGCCAGCGCGCGCGGCTCGGCGCCGAGGGGGAGCACCGGCGGTACGGACGTCGGTGCGAGCAGCACGTCCTGCGGGATTTCCACCCACACGGGGCCGGACGGCGCCTCGAGCGCGGACGCCCAGGCCGCGGCGAGCGCGGAGGGGATCTGCGAGGCCGTACGGACGGTGTGCACGGACTTCACGACGTCGCGGAACGACGCCTTCTGGTCGGCGAGTTCGTGCAGATAGCCCTTGCGGCCGCCACCGAGGCCCGCGGTCGGAACCTGGCTGCTGATCCCCAGCACGGGCGCGGACGCGGCGGCCGACTCCTGGAGCGCCGCGAGGGTCATCAGCGCGCCCGGACCGGTCGAGACGAGCAGCGGTGCGACGCCCCCGGTCACCCGGGCGAAGGCGTCGGCGGCGAAGCCCGCGTTGTTCTCCACCCGCAGCCCGATGTAGTCGAGCGAGGAGCGGCGCAGCGCGTCGAAGGTGCCGAGCGCGTGCTGCCCCGGCAGTCCGAAGACGGTGGTCGCGCCGAGCGCGGTGAGGGTTTCGACGACGAGGTCGCCGCCGTTGCGCGGCTGCGCGCTGCTCATGGTGGAGGAGCCTTCCTTGCTGTGGTGCAAGCGGAGTGGTGGTGCAGGCCGCGCGCGGCGCCCGTACGGGGGGGCGGGCGCCGCGCGCGGGGTCTCAGGCGTCGGCCGGCACGGCCTGCGCGGTCTCGGCCGGTACGGGCTGCTCGCCCGCCAGCCGCTTGCGCCAGGCGGCCAGCACCGCCGCGTCGGTCGGCTTCGTGGCCAGGCTGACCACGACATACGCGGCGAGCGAGGCCAGCAGGCCGTAGTAGATGGGCTCGTTGGCGAGGATGCCCTTCCAGGCCATGAGCGACAGGACGGTCAGACCGCCCACGCCCACCGAGGCGAGCGCACCGGAGCCGGTGCCGCGCTTCCAGAGCAGTCCGCCGAGGATCGGTACGAGCAGCCCGCCGACGAGCAGGTTGTACGCGACCGTCAGGGCCTCGACGACGTTGTTGAGCATGATGGAGATGGCGACCACCGCGACGCCCATGATCAGGATGAAGACGCGGTTGTCCTTCACCTCGTCGTGCGGGGCGCTGTCACCGCTGCCCGGTGTCACCCTGGCGCGCAGCCGCTGCCAGATGTCGTTGTTGGCCACGGTCGCGCAGGCGATCAGCGCGCCGGAGGAGGTCGACATGACCGCCGACAGCGCCGCAGCGAGGACGAGGCCCTTCACACCGATCGGCAGGGCGTCCCGGACGATGGTGGCGAACGCGTCGTCGGCGCTGCCGAGCTTCGGGTACAGGACCTTGGCCGCGGTGCCGATGACGGCGCCCGCGATGGCGTACACCAGGCAGTACACGCCGGCGGCGGTGCCGCCGAGCTTGGCGACCTTGTCACCGCGCGCGGTGAACACGCGCTGCCAGATGTCCTGGCCGATGAGCATGCCGAAGGAGTAGATCAGCACATAGGTGAAGACGGTCTGCGCGCCGATGCTCATGGGGGAGAAGTAGCTGTCCGGCAGTTGGGCCTGCATCTCGGAGAAGCCGCCCGCCTTGATGACCGCGATCGGCAGCAGCAGGACCAGCACGCCGATCGTCTTCACCACGAACTGCACCATGTCGGTGAGCGTGATGGACCACATGCCGCCGAGGGTCGAGTAGCAGACCACGATGGCGCCGCCGAGGATGATCGCGACGACCCGGTCGAGCCCGAAGATCACATCGAAGATGGTGGCGTACGCGATGGTCGAAGTGACCGCGAGCATCAGGGTGTACGCCCACATGACGATGCCGGAGATCAGTCCGGAGGTGCCGCCGTAGCGCAGGTCCAGCATCTGGCTGACGGTGTAGACCTTCAGCCGGGATATCCGGGCCGAGAAGAAGATGCTCAGTGCCAGCAGTCCGAAGCCGATGCTGAAAACCAGCCATGCGCCGGAGAGCCCGTACTGGTAGCCGAGTCCGACGCCGCCGATGGTGGAGGCGCCGCCGAGGACGATCGCCGCCATCGTCCCGGAGTACATCGCCGGGCCCAGCCGCCGGCCGGCGACCAGGAAGTCGCTCTTGGACTTGGCGCGGCGCATGCCCCACCAGCCCATCGCGAGCATGCCCGCGAGATAGACGACGATTACGGCGTAGTCGACAGCCATGGGCGCTCCTCGGTCCGATTGGCGTTCCCGCCGGAAAGGCGGGGTTCTGGGGTGTGACCCTAGGTGTCGCCCACGTGGCCTGAAAGTGTACGTTTCTTCTACCGAGGCGTCCTGAGACGTACGAACCATCCATGGGAGTCCGGCGATGACCGAGCTCGTTCCGCCGACTGTTCCCGTACCGCTCGCGGTCCTGCTGGACCTGCCCGGCCTCGGTCTGCGCCAGGTCGCGGGCCCGCGCGAGGACAGGCCGGTGTACGCCGTGCACACCAGCGAGATGGAGGACCCAGTTCCGTATCTGCTGGGCGGGGAGATGCTGCTCAGCGCCGGGGTGCACTGTCCGGACACCGAGGGCACCGGCAGTTACTGGGATCACTATGTGGCCCGTACGGTCCAGGCGGGTGCGGCGGCGCTCGGCTTCGGCATCGCCCCCGTCCACGACACGGTGCCCCGAGCGCTGGTGGAGGCCTGCGACCAGCACGGCCTGCCGCTGGTCGAGGTGCCCAGGCAGACCACGTTCACGGCCGTGGCCCGCGCCATGTGGCAGGCCATGGCCCAGCGGCGGCACCACGAGCTGCGCCGGATGACCGAGGCGCAGCAGGCGCTGGCGAGCGCCGCGGCGCGGGCGCATCCGGTGCCCGCCGTGCTCCGGCAGCTGGCACAGCACGTGGGCGGCTGGGCGGTGCTGCTCGGCCAGGACGGCGCCGAGCTCTCCGCCGCCGGTATCCGTCCCGAGCGCGACGCCCGGTCGGCCCTGACCGCCCTGGCCGCACGGCTGCGCCCCGGTCCGTCCTCCGCGGCCGACACGGCGGGGGACCTGCAGCTGAGCGTCTACGGACTGCCCGGCCCGGCTCCGGCGGAGGGCCGCCTCGCACTCGGTGTGTGCGCCGCCCGCCGCGACGCGGTCGACGGCGCGATCGCCGGGGTCGCCGTCGTCCTGCTCTCCCTGCTGACGGGCCCCCGCACCGCGGGCGCCGACGCCGGCCGCTCGGCGGCGCTCGTACGGCTGATGCTGGGAACCGATCCCGCGGCGGTGGCGCCGCTGCTCGTGGCCTCCGGGCCGGGGGCGGCGGGCGACACCGGGGCGCCGGCCGGTCAGGCGGGAGCAGCTCCCCGAGGCGCCGATTCCGCGGCACGGCCCGGCGGCGGACGGGGCGGCCCGGGGAGCAGTGGCGCGGCGGGACGTGGGCGCGGTACGGCCGGGCGCGGGCCGTCCGGGGGCGGGCCGTCCGGGGCCGACGCCTCCGCGACGGGGCGGGCGCCGGCAGGGGACGAGGACGCACCGGATCCGGCCGCGCTGTGGACCGTGGTGCACGGCCGCAGGCGGGGGCGGGCGCGGGCCGGGCAGCCGCTGTGGGCGGCCGAACTCGCGGCCGGGCTCGGCACTTCGCTCGTGGACGTCGAGGGGGATGAGCTGCGGGCGCTGGTGCCGGGCGGCGGTTCCGTGGAGGTTCAGCCCGGCTGGAGCCTGGGCGCGAGCCCGCCGGTGCCCGCCGGGGAGCTGGCGCGCGGGGACACCGAGGCGGCGCGGGCGCTGCGCCGGGCGCTGGCCGAGCGCGCCCCCCTCGTACGGCACCGGGCCGACGCCGTCGGCGGGCTCGGATCGCTCGTCCCGGCGGACGAGGCACGCTCGCTCGCCCGTACCAGGCTCGCCGCGCTGGAAGGTGCCCCTGCGCTGGTCGAGACGTTGCGCGTCTGGCTGTCCCTGCACGGCAGTTGGGACCGGACCGCGGTCGCCCTGGACATCCACCGCAACACCGTGCGCCAGCGCATCGCCCGCGCCGCGGAGCTCCTCGACACCGATCTGGGCGACCCGGACGTGCGCATGGAGCTGTGGTTCGCCCTGAAATGGCTCTGACCCTCCCCCGACAGGTGCGGGGAAGGGCCGGAGCTGTGGACGGGACGCCGGATCGGCGTCAGATCTTGGTCCAGGCCTCGGCGAGGACCTGGCGGACGATCTGCTCGATCTCGTCGAACGTCGACTGGTCGGAGATCAGCGGCGGCGAGAGCTGGATGACCGGGTCGCCGCGGTCGTCCGCGCGGCAGTACAGGCCGTACTCGAAGAGCTTCTTCGACACGAAACCGTAGAGCACCCGCTCCGACTCCTCGGCGGTGAAGGACTCCTTGGTCGCCTTGTCCTTGACCAGCTCGATTCCGTAGAAGAAGCCGTTGCCGCGGACGTCGCCGACGATCGGCAGGTCGTGCAGCTTCCGCAGGGTCGACAGGAACGCCGACTCGTTGTCCAGCACGTGCTGGTTCAGTCCCTCGCGCTCGAAGAGGTCGAGGTTGGCCAGCGCCACCGCGGAGGACACCGGGTGGCCGCCGAAGGTGTAGCCGTGCAGGAAGGTGTTGTCGCCCCGGTAGAACGGCTCGGCGATCCGGTCGGAGACGATCGCGGCGCCGATCGGGGAGTAGCCCGAGCTCATGCCCTTGGCGCAGGTGATGATGTCCGGGACGTAGCCGAACTTGTCACAGGCGAACATCGTGCCCAGGCGGCCGAAGGCGCAGATGACCTCGTCGGAGACGAGCAGGACGTCGTACCGGTCGCAGATCTCGCGGACCCGCTGGAAGTACCCGGGCGGCGGCGGGAAGCAGCCGCCGGCGTTCTGCACCGGTTCGAGGAAGACGGCGGCGACGGTATCGGGCCCCTCGAAGAGGATCTCCTGCTCGATCTGGTCGGCGGCCCAGCGGCCGAAGGCCTCGGGGTCGTCGCCGTGGATCGGGGCCCGGTAGATGTTGGTGTTCGGCACCTTGTGCGCGCCGGGGACCAGCGGCTCGAAGGGGGCCTTCAGGGCCGGCAGGCCGGTGATGGACAGAGCGCCCTGCGGGGTGCCGTGGTAGGCGACGGCCCGTGAGATGACCTTGTACTTGGTGTGGTTGCCGGTGAGCTTGTGGTACTGCTTCGCCAGCTTCCACGCCGTCTCGACGGCCTCGCCGCCACCGGTGGTGAAGAAGACCTTGTTGAGGTCACCCGGAGCGTAGTCCGCCAGCCGCTCGGCCAATTCGACTGCCTTCGGGTGGGCATAGGACCACACGGGGAAGAAGGCCAGCTCGGACGCCTGCTTGGCGGCGGCCTCGGCCAGCTCCCGACGGCCGTGGCCCGCCTGTACCACGAACAGGCCCGCCAGGCCGTCGAGGTACTTCTTGCCCTTGTCGTCGAAGATGTAGGCGCCCTCGCCGCGCACGATGGTCGGTACGGGGGCGTTCTCGTACGACGACATGCGGGTGAAGTGCATCCACAGGTGGTCGTACGCCTTCTGGGAGAGGTCGGCGCTCATGGCTATCGGGTTCCCCATGTGTAGGTCTGCTTGCGGAGCTTGAGGTAGACGAAGCTCTCGGTGGAGCGCACGCCGGGAAGCGTGCGGATCCGCTTGTTGATCATTTCCAGCAGGTGGTCGTCGTCCTCACAGACGACCTCCACGATGAGGTCGAACGAGCCCGCGGTGACGACCACGTACTCGACCTCCTCCATCCCCGTCAGCGCGTCGGCCACCGGGTCGAGATCGCCCTCGACATTGATCCCGACCATCGCCTGCCGCCGGAAACCCACCGTGAGCGGGTCGGTGACGGCGACGATCTGCATGACGCCCTGGTCGAGCAGCTTCTGTACGCGCTGCCGGACCGCGGCCTCGGACAGGCCCACGGCCTTCCCGATCGCAGCGTACGGACGGCGTCCGTCCTCCTGGAGCTGTTCGATGATCGCCAGGGAAACGGAGTCGACCGGCGTGTTTCCGTTGACGGCTCTGGTGTCGCGAGTTCGTGGGGGCACGAGCAACACTCTGCATGAGGACTCGACTGTCTGGCAACCCTGGATCGATGAAATTCGTTGTTGAGGTATTCGAATATGACTGATTTCGTAGATCGTGAGTGGCGGGTATGTCGAAAGCGTCGCCACCATGGCTAGGCTGGACGTCTCACCCATCGGACACCTGACAGGAGGGGTGGCAAGTGACCACCGAGCTGCGTCGTTTGCGCAACTACATCAACGGTGAGTTCCGGGACGCCGCCGACGGGCGGACCACCGAGGTGGTCAATCCGGCCACGGGAGACGCCTACGCCACCGCGCCGCTGTCCGCGGCCGCGGACGTGGACGCCGCCATGGCGGCCGCCGAGGCAGCTTTCCCGGCGTGGCGCGACCTCGTACCGGGCGAGCGGCAGAAGGCCATTCTGAAGATCGCCGACGCGGTCGAAGCACGGGCCGAGGAGCTCATCGCCGCCGAGTCGGAGAACACCGGCAAGCCCATCGGACTCACCCGGTCCGAGGAAATCCCGCCCATGGTCGACCAGATCCGCTTCTTCGCGGGCGCGGCCCGGCTGCTGGAGGGTCGCTCCGCGGGCGAGTACATGGAGGGCCTGACCTCGATCGTCCGCCGCGAGCCGGTCGGGGTCTGCGCCCAGGTCGCACCCTGGAACTACCCGATGATGATGGCCGTGTGGAAGTTCGCCCCGGCGCTCGCCGCGGGCAACACGGTCGTCCTCAAGCCGTCCGACACCACCCCGGCGTCGACGGTCCTG
Source organism: Streptomyces sp. NPDC004647 (assembly GCF_040609575.1). Lineage (NCBI taxonomy): Bacteria > Bacillati > Actinomycetota > Actinomycetes > Kitasatosporales > Streptomycetaceae > Streptomyces > Streptomyces sp. NPDC004647. The sequence goes on from NZ_JBEXKU010000065.1 coordinate 25,326, forward strand.
CTCGCCGAGATCATCGGCGGCATCGTCCCCAAGGGCGTCTTCAACGTGGTCTGCGGCGACCGCGACACCGGCCGGCTGATGGTCGAGCACAAGACCCCGGCCATGGCGTCCATCACCGGCTCCGTACGAGCCGGCATGCAGGTCGCCGAGAGCGCGTCCAAGGACCTCAAGCGGGTCCATCTGGAGCTCGGCGGCAAGGCGCCGGTCGTCGTCTTCGAGGACACCGACATCCCCAAGGCCGTCGAGGACATCTCGGTGGCCGGCTTCTTCAACGCGGGCCAGGACTGTACGGCCGCGGCGCGTGTGCTGGTCCACGAATCCATCCACGACGAGTTCGTCGCGGCGCTGGCCAAGGCCGCCAAGGACACCAAGACCGGGCAGCCGGACGACGAGGACGTGCTCTTCGGCCCGCTCAACAACGCCAACCAACTGGCCCAGGTCACCGGCTTCATCGACCGGCTCCCCTCGCACGCCAAGGTCGAGGCGGGCGGCCACCGGGTCGGCGACAAGGGCTACTTCTACGCCCCGACCGTCGTCTCGGGCCTCCACCAGGACGACGAGATCATCCAGAAGGAGGTCTTCGGCCCGGTCATCACCGTCCAGAGGTTCACCGACGAGGAACAGGCCGTCACCTACGCCAACGGCGTCGAGTACGCGCTCGCGTCGTCCGTGTGGACCAAGAACCACAGCCGCGCGATGCGGATGTCGAAGAACCTCGACTTCGGCTGCGTGTGGATCAACACCCACATCCCGCTGGTCGCCGAGATGCCGCACGGCGGATTCAAGAAGTCCGGCTACGGCAAGGACCTCTCGGCGTACGGCTTCGAGGACTACACGCGCATCAAGCACGTGATGACGTCCCTGGACGGCTGACGTACGGTCCCCTCGCGGCGGCGCGCCCCGGCATCCTGCCGGAGCGCGCCGCCGTCGTCATGGCGCGGTGGCGTCCAGCAGCCCGCGCAGCGTGTCGATCCGATTGGTGGTGATCGAGTCGACGCCACTGCGCAGCAGGCGCCTCATGGTCCGGCGGGTGTCCGCGGTCCAGGCCGAGACCAGCAGTCCGTCGGCGTGCAACCGGTCGACGAGGTCCGTACCGAGCAGCCCGAACCGGTAGTTGAGCCAGCGCGGGCGGACGGCCGCCAGCAGGGACGGGCGGGGCGGGGCGAGGGTCGTCCAGGTGAGGGCGATCTCGGCGTGCGGGTCCCGGGCGCGGACGGCGAGCATGGCGTTCGCGCCGCCGCAGTAGTAGGCGCGCTCCTCGGCCCCGAAGGTGCGGACCTCGGCGACGGTCGCTGGCGCCGCGGCGGCGTCGGGGAGATCGATCATGGCGCGGGCCGCGGGGGTCTCGCAGATCGCGGCGAGGCCCGCGCGCAGGGTCGGCACCCCGCCGCCGGTCAGCTCCCGCAGCTCGGGAGCGGTGATGTCGGCGAGCCGCAGCTCGTGCTCCCACAGCCGCTCGAGCGTCGCGTCGTGCAGCAGCACCGGCACCCCGTCACGGGTGAGCCGTGCATCGATCTCCACGGCGTCGGCCCCCCGCCGCAGCGCCGAGCGCAGGGAGGGCAGGGTGTTCTCGCGGACGCGGTACGGGTCGCCGCGGTGGGCGACGGCTACTGCAGCCATGCGGCGGTGTACCCGTCGATCTCGGCGGCCAGCTTGTTCTTGGCGGACTCGTCCAGGAAGGACGCCCCGACGGCGTTCTTGGCGAGCTCGGCGAGGCCCGTCTCGTCGAGGTCCAGCAGACGGGCCGCGACGTCGTACTCGGTGTTGAGGTCGGTGCCGAACATGGGCGGGTCGTCGCTGTTGATGGTGACCAGCACGCCCGCCTCGACCATCTCCATGAGCGGGTGCTCGTCGAGGCGCGCCACGGCCCGGGTCGCGATGTTGGAGGTCGGGCAGACCTCCAGCGGGATGCGGTGTTCGGCCAGGTGCGCCAGCAGCCGCGGGTCCCGGGTGGCGCTGGTGCCGTGCCCGATGCGCTCGGCGCCCAGCTCGGTCAGGGCGTCCCAGACCGTCTCCGGGCCGGTCGTCTCGCCCGCGTGCGGCACGCTGTGCAGCCCGGCCGCGATGGCCCGGTCGAAGTACGGCTTGAACTGCGGCCTCGGGACGCCGATCTCCGGCCCGCCGAGCCCGAAGGAGACCAGCCCTTCCGGCTTCAGGTCCACGGCGATCCGCGTGGTCTCCTCGGCGGCCTCCAGACCGGCCTCGCCGGGAATGTCGAAGCACCAGCGCAGGACCACACCCAGATCGGCCTCGGCCGCTCTGCGGGCGTCCTCGATGGCCTCGACGAAAGCGGCGTCCGGAATGCCCCGGCTGGTGGAGCTGAACGGGGTCACGGTGAGCTCGGCGTAGCGGATGCTCTGCCGGGCCATGTCACGGGCGATCTCGTACGTCAGCAGCCGGACGTCCTCCGCGTCGCGGATCAGGTCCACGACCGACAGGTACACCTCGATGAAGTGGGCGAAGTCCCGGAAGGTGAAGAAGTCGACCAGGGCCTCGGGGTCGGTGGGGACCTTGGAGTCGGGGTGCCGGGCCGCCAGTTCGGCGACGATGCGCGGGGAGGCGGACCCGACGTGGTGCACATGGAGTTCGGCCTTGGGCAGCCCGGCGATGAAGGTGTGGAGCTCGGCCATCGGTCCTCCTGGGGACAGTTCGGGTTGCGGCAGGGATCATCGTAGGCAGGGATCGGGGACGCTCGGACGCCGCCTGTGCACAGGCCGTAGCATTGTCGGACGTTCAAGGGGAGAGGGACCATGTCCGACAACGCCGAGAGGCCGCAGCAGCCGCAGCAGCCGGAGCCGCGCGATCCGTGGGCCCCGCCGGAGCGGCCGGTGCCGCTGGGCAAGCCCCGGCCGGGCGGCGTGCCTCCGGCGTCCGCCTCCCCTCAGCCCGGTGCGGCGGGCACCGGCGCGGTGCCGCCGCCCCCGATCGCACCCACAGGACCGGGCGCACCCGGTGGCTACGGCTACGGCTACGGCTCCGGGCCGTCGTACGGCACGCCCCCGTACGGGGCGGGGCCCTACGGCGCGGGCTCCTACGGCACCACCGGTTACGGCAGCGGCAGCCCGTACGGCTACCAGAGCCACCCCGGCGCCGCCTACGGCCAGGGCTGGCAGCCCATGCCGATGCCGCCGAGCAACGGCATGGGCATCGCCGCGCTCGTGCTGGGCATCATCTCCGCGGTCCTCTTCGTCACCACCGTTCTCGCGATCATCCTCGGAGTGCTCGCGATCGTCTTCGGCGCGGTCGGGCGGGGGAAGGCCTCCAGGGGTGAGGCGACCAACGGCGGGCAGGCGCTGGCCGGGCTGATCCTCGGGGTGGTCGGGATCGTCGCCGCCGGGGCCCTGCTGGCCGCGATCATCGTCGACGCCGAGAACGACAGCTACGGGGGCGCCTCGGGCGACGACCCGTTCGCCACCTCACTCGTCGTGGGGGCCGGTCGCTAGTCACGGCGTAGCAAGGGGCGTCATCGGCGACGTCTCCGGCGACGTCTCTGTTGACGTCGTCGTGGGAGCGGGAGTGCAGGGACGGTGCGACGTGCTCCCCGGCCTCCCGTCGGACGGCGGCCCCGCACCGGACGCGTACGGGACTCGTACCGGACGCCGCGGCCATCCCTCGGCGGCCGGGCCGTTCCTCCGAGCTGTCCGGTGTGCGCGCAACGGAGGTGCCCCGGGCGCGCGGACCTCGAACAAGCGCTATCCACGCTCCGCTCTGCGCTCAGTGCTGCCCCTTTCTCCGTGGCGACGGCGCGGCACCCGCCACCGGCCATCCGTATGTGGAACGAGGCCCCGCCCCGACACATTGACCGAATCCGTTGCGTAACCAAAAGGCAACGACGGAATCCCTTGTTGAATGGGCACTGCTCTGTCAGGATCGGCCTTCAAATCGAGCCGGAGCTACGCTGGCCCCCGCCGCACGGGGGCCCGGCGGAGGAGAGCGTCATGAGCAATCCCTTCCAGGCCGAGGACCGCTTCTCGGACGGTGCCCAGTACATCGGCGGCGAGCTGCGCCCCGGTACGTCCGGGCGCAAGCACGCGGTGGTGGACCCCGCCACCGGCGACTCGGTGTACGAGTACGAGCTGGCCGGGACGGCCGATGTCGACGCCGTCGTCGAGTCGGCGGCGCGGGCCTTCCCGGGATGGGCAGGTGCCACCCCGGGCGAGCGCTCCGACGCGATGCACCGCTTCGCGGCCGTACTCGCCGAGCGGGCCGAGGACTTCGCGGACGCCGAGTCGCTGCAGTGCGGCAAACCGATCCGGCTCTCCACCGAGTTCGATGTGCCCGGCACCGTGGACAACGCCGCCTTCTTCGCCGGGGCCGCCCGCCAACTGGAGGGGAAGTCCGCGGGGGAGTACAGCGCCGACCACACCTCCTACATCCGCCGCGAGCCGATCGGTGTCGTCGGCTCCATCGCCCCCTGGAACTACCCGCTCCAGATGGCCGCGTGGAAGGTCCTTCCGGCCATCGCCGCGGGCAACACCGTCGTACTCAAGCCCGCCGAACTGACTCCGCTCACCTCGCTGATGTTCGCCCAGGCCGCCACCGAGGCCGGTATCCCGGACGGCGTCGTCAACATCATCAGCGGCGCGGGCAAGGACGCGGGCGAACACCTGGTCGGTCACCCGGACATCGCCATGACCTCCTTCACCGGCTCGACCCAGGTCGGCAAGCGGGTCGCCGAGATCGCCACCGGCACGGTCAAGCGCCTCCACCTCGAACTCGGCGGCAAGGCCCCCTTCGTCGTCTTCGACGACGCCGACCTCGAAGCCGCGGTGCACGGCGCCGTCGCGGGTGCCCTGATCAACACCGGCCAGGACTGCACCGCCGCCACGCGCGCGTACATCCAGCGCCCGCTCTACGACGCCTTCGTCTCCGGTGTCGCCGATCTGATGGCCACCGTCCGCCTCGGCGACCCCTTCGACCCGGTGACCGACCTCGGGCCGCTCATCTCGCACGCCCAGCGCGACCGCGTCGCCGCATTCGTGGAGCGGGCCCGCTCCTACGCGACCGTCGTCACCGGCGGCGAAGCACCGCAGGGAGAGCTGGCCGAGGGCGCGTACTACCGCCCCACCCTGGTCACCGGCGCCGCTCAGGACAGCGAGATCGTCCAGTCCGAGATCTTCGGCCCGGTCCTCGTCGTCCTGCCCTTCGACAGCGACGACGAGGGCATCGCGCTGGCCAACGACACCCCGTACGGTCTCGCCGCCTCCGCCTGGAGCCGCGACGTCTACCGCACGGGCCGGGCGACCCGGGACATCAAGGCGGGTTGCGTGTGGATCAACGACCACATCCCGATTCTCAGCGAGATGCCGCACGGCGGATACAAGGCATCCGGCTTCGGCAAGGACATGTCCGCGTACTCCTTCGAGGAATACACGCAGGTCAAGCATGTGATGTACGACAACACCGCGGTGGCCAGGAAGGACTGGCACCGCACCGTCTTCGGCGACCGCTGACCGCTGGCCGCTGCCCGCCGACGCCGACCGCTGACCCGAACCGAGCAACAGAGGCGCCGGGCCACCGAGCCCGCCGAGCCACCGAAACCGAGAGACCGGCTGACCCGAGCCACCGGATGACCACCGGCTGACACCCGTGAAAGGGCACAGCACATGGAGCAGTACGAGCCCGAGACCCTGTCCGCGCCCCAGCTCGCCGCCATCCGGCGGAGCATGACCAACGGCCGTATGGCCATGACCCGCCGGTCGATGCTGCGCACCACCGGCGCCGGCGCGCTCGCTCTCGGCGGGCTCGGGGCGCTCTCCGGCTGCGGCATCCCGCCCGCGGGCCGCAGCGAGAACGCGGCCGCGTCCGACGACCACTCCGACGAGGAGAAGCGACTCACCTTCTCCAACTGGACGGAGTACATCGACGTCAGCGACGACAACAAGCGCCGGCCGTCGCTGGAGGAGTTCAAGCGCCGCACCGGGATCTCGGTGAAGTACACCGAGGACATCAACGACAACGTCGAATTCTTCGGCAAGATCAAGCCGCAGCTCGCCGCCGGGCAGGACACCGGCCGCGACCTGATCTGTGTGACCGACTGGCTCGCGGGCCGGATGATCCGGCTGGGCTGGATGCAGAAGCTGGACCAGGCCAACGTGCCGAACGCGTACGCGAACCTGGCCGAGACCTTCCGCAGCCCCGACTGGGACCCCGTCCGCGCCCACTCCTACGCGTGGACCGGCATCCCCACCGTCGTCGCGTACAACGAGAAGGCCACGGGCGGCCGCAAGGTCACCTCCATATCCCAGCTCCTCGAAGATCCCCGGCTCAAGGGCCGGATCGGCATGCTGACGGAGATGCGCGACACCGTCGGCCTGACCCTTCTCGACATGGGCAGGAAGCCCGAGGACTTCACGGCCGACGACTACGACGCCGCGCTCGACCGGCTCCAGAAGGGCGTCGACCGCAAGCAGATCCGCCGCTTCACCGGTAACGACTACATCGACGACCTCAACAAGGGCGACCTCGCGGCCTGTATCGCCTGGGCCGGCGACCTCGTCCAGCTCCAGGCGGACAATCCGGCGATCAAGTTCGCCATCCCCGACGCCGGTTTCATGATGTCCAGCGACAACCTGCTGGTCCCCAACAAGGCCCGGCACAAGAAGAACGCCGAGCGGTTCATCGACTACGTCTACGAGCCAGAGGTCGCCGCGAAGATCGCTGCCTACATCAACTACGTGTGCCCGGTCGACGGCGTACGGGAAGAGCTGGCGAAGATCGACAAGGAACTCGCGAGCAATCCGCTGATCCTCCCCGACAAGGCGATGGCCGAGAAGGCGCACAACTTCCGGCTCCTCTCCTCCAAGGAAGAGACGGCGTTCGAAGAGAAGTTCGCCAAGCTCATCGGCGCCTGACGGCCCGGACTTCCCGCCCAAACGAACCTGGACTGCCACCCATGACGACAGAGAACACCGGCGGAGACGTCCGCCTCACCGGGATCAGCAAGACGTACGGCACCTTCACCGCCGTCCACCCGCTCGACCTCTCCGTGCCCGCGGGCTCCTTCTTCGCCCTGCTCGGGGCATCGGGTTGCGGCAAGACCACCACCCTGCGCATGATCGCGGGTCTGGAGGAGCCGACGACAGGGACGGTGGAGATCGCCGGCAAGGACGTCACCGCCCTGCCGCCGTACAAGCGCCCGGCCAACACCGTCTTCCAGAACTACGCGCTCTTCCCGCACCTCGACATCTACGAGAACGTCGCCTTCGGGCTGCGCCGCCGCCGCATCAAGTCCGTGAAGAAGCAGGTCGAGGAGATGCTCGAGCTCGTCGAGCTCGGGCCGATGGCGCGCCGCAAGCCGCACCAGCTCTCCGGTGGCCAGCAGCAGCGGGTCGCCGTCGCCCGCGCGCTCATCAACCACCCCCAGGTGCTGCTGCTCGACGAGCCGCTGGGCGCCCTGGACCTGAAGCTGCGCCGCCAGATGCAGCTCGAGCTCAAGCGCATCCAGACCGAGGTCGGCATCACTTTCGTGCACGTCACCCACGACCAGGAAGAGGCCATGACCATGGCCGACACCGTCGCGGTGATGAACGCCGGCCGCGTCGAGCAGCTGGGTGCCCCCGCCGATCTCTACGAGAACCCGAACACCACCTTCGTCGCCAACTTCCTCGGCACCTCCAACCTCATCGAGACCGAGGTCGCCGAGGCCACCGGCGACGACCTGCTGCTCAAGGCCGGGGATGCCAAGCTCCGGCTGCCCGCGCAGCGCTGTTCCACCGCGGCCCGCACCGGCGGGAGGATCCTGGCCGGCGTACGTCCCGAGAAGGTGTCCCTGGCCCACGCCGACGAGGAGGGCTCCCTACCCGAGGGGCGGAACCGGATCACCGGCCGTATCGCGGACGCGAGCTTCGTCGGCCACTCCACGCAGTACGTCGTCCACAGCCCGGCCGCCGGTGAGCTGTCCGTCTACGAGCAGAACATCGAGCGCGACGCCCGTCTCGTGCCCGGAGCCGACGTCGTCCTGCACTGGAACCCGGCCCACACCTTCGGTCTCGACGCCACCCAGGACATCGAGGCGGGCACGGACATCGAGGAGGGCTCGTGACCGTCACCGACGCGCCCCCGGAGCCCGCGCCCGCCGTACGGAAGCCCTCCGGACGCAAGCGGCTGGTCCCGTACTGGCTGCTGCTCCCCGGCATCCTGTGGCTGCTGGTGTTCTTCGCCGCACCGCTCGTCTACCAGGCCTCCACCTCCGTGCAGACCGGCTCCCTCGAAGAGGGGTTCAAGGTCACCTGGCACTTCGCGACCTATGCGGACGCGCTGGGCGAGTACTACCCGCAGTTCCTGCGCTCGGTGCTGTACTCCGGCACGGCCACCCTGCTCTGCCTGCTGGTCGGCTACCCGCTCGCGTACACCATCGCCTTCCGGGCGGGACGCTGGCGAAACCTGGTGCTGATCCTGGTCATCGCACCGTTCTTCACCAGCTTCCTGATCCGTACGCTCGCCTGGAAGACGATCCTCGCCGACGGCGGCCCGGTGGTCGAGGTGCTCAACACCCTGCACATCCTGGATGTCACCTCCTGGCTCGGCGTCACCGAGGGCGAGCGGGTACTGGCCACGCCGCTCGCCGTGATCTGCGGACTCACGTACAACTTCCTGCCGTTCATGATCCTGCCGCTCTACACCTCCCTGGAGCGGATCGACGGGCGGCTGCACGAGGCGGCCGGCGATCTCTACGCCAAGCCCTTCACGGCCTTCCGCAAGGTGACGTTCCCGCTGTCCATGCCGGGCGTCGTCGCGGGCACGCTGCTCACCTTCATCCCGGCGACCGGTGACTACATCAACGCCGAACTGCTGGGCTCCACCGACCAGAAGATGGTCGGCAACGTCATCCAGTCGCAGTTCCTGCGGGTGCTCGACTACCCGACGGCCGCCGCGCTGTCCTTCATCCTCATGGCGGCGATCCTCGCGATGGTGACCGTCTACATCCGCAAGTCCGGGACGGAGGACCTCGTCTGATGCGCCGGCTCCGACGCAATCTGGTGGTGATCGCGGGCGCGCTGACGCTCGCCTATCTGATCCTGCCGAACGTCATCGTCATGGTCTTCTCCTTCAACAAGCCGCGCGGCAGGTTCAACTACGAGTGGCAGCAGTTCTCCACCGACGCCTGGTCCGACCCGTGCGGTGTCGCCGACCTCTGCGGATCGCTCTCCCTCAGCCTCCAGATCGCGGTGTGGGCGACCCTCGGCGCGACCCTGCTCGGCACGATGATCGCCTTCGCCCTCGCCCGCTACCGCTTCAAGGCGCGGGGCGTGGTGAACACCCTGATCTTTCTGCCGATGGCGATGCCCGAGGTGGTCATGGCCGCCTCGCTCGGCACGCTGTTCCTCAACGTCGGGGCCGACTTCGGCTTCTGGACCGTCCTCATCGCGCACATCATGTTCTGCCTGAGCTTCGTCGTGACGGCGGTCAAGGCACGTGTGATGAGCATGGACCCCCGGCTCGAGCAGGCCGCACAGGATCTCTACGCCTCGCCGCTGCAGACGTTCCTGCGCGTCACCCTGCCCATTGCCGCGCCCGGCATCGCGGCCGGCGCGCTGCTCTCCTTCGCCCTGTCCTTCGACGACTTCATCATCACCAACTTCAACTCGGGCTCGACCGTGACCTTCCCCATGTTCGTCTGGGGATCGGCGCAGCGCGGTACGCCCGTGCAGGTCAACGTCGTCGGAACGGCGATGTTCGCGGTCGCGGTCCTGTGCGTACTCACCGGTCAACTGCTCGGCAAACGCCGCAAGAGGAGCTGAAAATCATGGCCACAGCCGCCATGAATCCCGCCATGTCCCTGGCCGACGCCCAGCCGGTGCCGTACTGGCTCGACGACCCGGACAAGCCGCGCGCCCGCCCCGCCCTCGTCGGCGACGAGCACTGTGACCTGCTCGTCGTCGGCGGCGGGTACTCCGGACTGTGGACCGCGCTCCTCGCCAAGGAACGTGACCCCGCCCGGGACGTGGTGCTCGTCGAGGGCAAGGAGGCCGGATGGGCCGCCTCCGGCCGGAACGGGGGATTCTGCGCAGCCTCCCTCACCCACGGCTTCGCCAACGGGCTCGCCCGCTGGCCGGACGAGCTGGCCAAGCTGGAGCTGCTCGGCCACCGCAACCTCGACGAGATCGAGTCCGCCGTGGCCCGCCACTCCATCGACTGCGCCTTCGAACGCACGGGTGAGATCGACCTCGCCACCGATCCGCACCAGGTCGCCGAGTTGCGCGAGTCGGCCGAAAAGGCCGCCGAGCTCGGCATCGACCTGTCGTATCTGGACCGGGACCAGGTACGGGCCGAGGTCGACTCGCCGACCTTCCGGGCCGGCGTCTGGAACCGTACGGGCGTGGCGATGCTCAACCCCGCCCGGCTGGCCTGGGGCCTCAAGCGCGCCTGCCTCGACCTGGGCGTACGGATCTACGAGCACTCGCCCGCCGGTGAACTCACCGCACGCGGCGGGGGGATGTCCGTGACCACGCCGTACGGCCGGGTCCTCGCCCGCAGGGTGGCGCTCGGCACCAACGCCTTCCCGTCCCTGGTGCGGCGGGTGCGCCCGTACATCGTCCCGGTGTACGACTACGCGCTGATGACCGAGCCGCTGAGCGACGAGCAGCTGGCGTCGATCGGCTGGAAGAACCGCCAGGGACTCGCCGACAGCGCCAACCACTTCCACTACTTCCGGCTGACGGCGGACAACCGGATCCTCTGGGGCGGTTACGACGTCATCTACCACTTCGGCGGCAGGATCGCCGAGGACTACCACCAGCGCCCGGAGACGTATCTCAAGCTCGCCGGGCACTTCTTCCGCTGCTTCCCGCAGCTCGAGGGCCTGCGCTTCAGCCACACCTGGGGCGGCGCCATCGACACCTGCTCCCGCTTCTCACCGTTCTTCGGCACGGCCCACGGCGGCCGCGTCGCCTACGCCCTCGGCTACACGGGACTGGGCGTCGGCGCGACCCGCTTCGGCGCGGACGTGATGCTCGACCTGCTGAGCGGCGAGCGCACCGAGCGCACGGAGTCGGAGATGGTCCGTTCGAAGCCGCTGCCGTTCCCGCCGGAGCCGGTGCGCTGGGCGGGTATCGGCATCACGCAGTGGTCGCTCGCCCGGGCGGACGCGGGCGGCGGGCGGCGCAATCTCTGGCTCAGGACGATGGACCGGATCGGTCTGGGCTTCGATTCCTAGGGCCCGTATCTCACCGGTCCGACGGTTCCGGAGCGGGTGAGGTGTGCGGCCGCGGCGCGGCTCGTCCGAGGACCGGACGGCTGACGGCGTACAGCAGCGCCCCGAAGAGGAGCCAGCTGGCGAGGACGTCCAGGGGCCAGTGGTAGCCACGGCGGATCAGTCCGGCGGCGACCACGAGGTTCAGCAGGACGGCCGCGGCCGCGAGCAGGCGGCGGGCCCGGGCCCGCCGCCGCGGCACAGCGGCGAGCAGCAGGGCCGCCATGCCGTAGGCGACGGTGGCCGTCGCCGCGTGGCCGGAGGGGTACCAGCCGTACCCCTCCGCCGGGCCCAGCAGTCCCGGGCGCCCGATCCAGAGCTTGAGGGGGACGACGACCGCCGGGACGGCCCCCATCGCCAGGGCCGCGGCCAGGGGAGGCAGCCACCAGCGGCGTACCCGGGTGCGGAAGCCGCGCCAGGCGGCCCAGCAGATCGCCGCTCCCAGTACGGACACGGCGATCGGCGCGTTGCCCAGGTCGGCGCAGAACTCGGCGATGGGCGAGTAGCTGTGCGGACGGGACAGGATCCGCCCCGCCCGCTCGTCCGGGGCAAGCAGTGGGCCATCGGCCGCCACCTGCCAGGTGACCAGGGTGAAGAGGACCGCGCACAAGGCCGGAACCAGAAGAGGGAGAAATGCCGGACGCCCCGGAACAGGGGGGAGAGTTCCGGGGCGTCCGTTGCGATCGGTGTGCCGCGCGCCCCGGGGGGTGTGGGGCGGGCGGCCATCCGATCGGTGAGGAGTTCCGGAGCCAGAGGCTCCAGTCGTGTGCGCGAGGGCACAGCCGGGCCGGAGCTGGGGATGCACCGACTCGACATCGCCCGCAGTCTCCTGCGAGCGGGGTGTTTCTCTCATCTGCTGAGACCGTACGCTTCCAGGAGCGGACCGGACAGGTGAAACACCCGTCCACCATGGGCTTCCCACACATTCTTCACGAGTCCCATGATGCCCGGCCACGACCCGGGAAGCCGGGGCGCGGCCGGACCGGCGCGGCGTGCGGATCAGAGCCTGGCGAACGCGCTCTCGAGGATGTCCAGGCCTTCGTTCAGCAGGTCCTCGCCGATGACCAGCGGCGGCAGGAAGCGCAGGACGTTGCCGTACGTGCCGGTGGTGAGGACGAGCAGCCCCTCGGAGTGGCACGCCTTGGCGAGCGCGGCCGTCGCCTCCGGGTTGGGGTCCTTCGAACCGGACTTCACCAGCTCGATCGCGATCATCGCGCCACGGCCGCGGACATCGCCGATGACGTCGTACTTCTCCTGGATGGCGGTGAGGCGCGGCTTCATGATCTGCTCGATCCGCTGGGCCTTGGCCTTGAGGTCCAGCTCGCGCATGGTCTCGATGGCACCGAGGGCTGCGGCGCAGGCCACCGGGTTGCCGCCGTACGTACCGCCCAGGCCGCCGCTGTGCGCGGCGTCCATGATCTCGGCGCGGCCCGTGACGGCGGCGAGCGGCAGACCGCCCGCGATGCCCTTGGCGGTGGTGATCAGGTCCGGGACGATGCCCTCGTCCTCACACGCGAACCACTGGCCGGTGCGGCAGAAGCCGGACTGGATCTCGTCCGCGACGAAGACGATGCCGTTGTCGCCTGCGAACTTCACCAGCGCGGGGAGGAAGCCCTTGGCCGGCTCGATGAAGCCGCCCTCGCCGAGGACCGGCTCGATCACGATCGCGGCGACGTTCTCCGCGCCGACCTGCTTGGTGATCATGTCGATGGCCTGGGCCGCAGCCTCCTCGGCGCAGTTCTCCGGGCCGGTCAGCCAGCGGTAGGGGTAGGCCACCGGCACGCGGTAGACCTCGGGCGCGAACGGGCCGAAGGAGTGCTTGTACGGCATGTTCTTGGAGGTGAGCGCCATCGTGAGGTTCGTCCGGCCGTGGTAGCCGTGGTCGAACACGACGACCGCCTGGCGCCTGGTGTGGGCTCGGGCGATCTTCACCGCGTTCTCCACCGCCTCGGCGCCGGAGTTGAACAGCGCCGACTTCTTCGCGTGGTCCCCGGGAGTGAGCTTGGCCAGCTCCTCGCAGACCTCCACGTAGCCCTCGTAGGGGGCCACCATGAAACAGGTGTGCGTGAAGTCGGCGAGCTGGGCGGAGGCACGGCGTACGACGGCCTCGGCGCTGTTGCCGACCGAGGTCACGGCGATGCCGGAGCCGAAGTCGATGAGCGAGTTGCCGTCCACGTCCTCGAGGACACCGCCGCCCGCGCGCTTGGCGAAGACCGGCAGCACGGACCCGACACCGGCGGCGACCGCTGCGTTCCGGCGGGCCTGCAGCTCCTGGGACTTGGGCCCGGGGATCGAGGTGACGACACGGCGCTCCTGCGGGAGCGTGGGGCCTCCGGCGGTTGCGGTCATGGTGATCTCCTGTGCTCGTGGGTGCTTCGTACGGGGATGAACGTGGTCTTACTCACGCAGGCTAGGGCCGGGGAGCGGTGCGGTGCATGCTCCGTTCGGTAGATCTGGGCGTGTCACCTTGTCCGTGGCGGATATACCGGCGCCCAGGCGGCCGCCGGGCCTTCTCCGGCGGGGCCGGATCCACGTCGGTCCCGGCCTGGGCGTCACGGCCGCTCCCGGGGCCGGGTGCCGGGCCCGTCCTCTCCCGCCGGCGGCCGGCAGGCGCTCGTCGCTCCTTCAGGACCGGTGAACTCCCCTGGCAGGGGCACTAGATTGAGGCTTGGCGCGTAAGCAGACGCCTGGCTGGTGAGGGGACGAGGGCAGTACATGGACACCGAGGGCACCCACGACTCACGCGAAACGCGATCCAGCCACGTGCCACGGCCCCGGCCCGCCGGTCCGCCCCCGCGCCCCGTACCGCCGCCCCGTCCGGCCGCCCCGCCCGAGCACCCGGGCCAGGCGTTCACCACGTGGCTGCGCACCCCGCGTGCAGAGACCGAGCCCGGCATCTGGAGGTACGGCCACCGGCCCAGGCCCCGCGAGGAGCCGGACCGCATCCCGGGCCGACAGCTGATCAGCGGCGCGGTCATCGCCTTTCTCATCGGGTGGCTCATCTGGTCCCTGCTGTGGAACGGCTATCTGGGGTCGTACTGGACCTGGCCGCTCGCGGTCCTCACTCCCCATGCGTGGCAAGTGGGGGAGACAGCGGGCAAAGAGGTGGCCTACGCGGTCGTCACGTACGTCTACTACGCGCTGTGGGTGGCCGGTCTGGCCGTCTTCTCCGCTCGCCTCGGCCGCTGGGCGGAGATCTGGCGCCGGTACGGGGCGCCGGTGCTGCACCGGATGTGGGACGACACCTCCGCCCAGCTCCCCGTGAGCCCGCAGAGCGACCCCGCCGAGTGGCCGGAGCTGCGGGAAGCCGGAGCCGGGGCGGCCGCCGACCGGCTCGCGGACGAGGCACGCTCCGGCCGGATGAACGATGTGGACCACGCCCGGATCGACCGCGCCTGGCAGTCCGTACGTGCCCGGCCGACGCGCCTGGCGGCCTTCACGGACACCGTGCAGCGCCACGGAGCGGCGGCGTGCGCGCACCCGTCCGGCGCGCGTGACCTGCCCCTCCGCACCGCCCGCCACGACCTGCTCGCCCGCCAGGTCCGCATCGGCACCGCGGCGGACGACCAGCGCAACCCGCACCAGCACCGGGGTGCGGGCTTCGCTCTCGACCCCGGCCTCCTGGGCACCTCGCTGCTGGCCGTCGGCCCGCCCGGCTGCGGGAAGACCAGCCATGTGGTGCGGCCGGTACTGGAGTCGCTGTGCCTCCAGGCGCTCGCCGGTCAGGCGGCGGTCGTCGCCGTCGGGGCCGCGGGGGCCGGACTCGCGCCCGATGACGCGTTCGATGTCGTGATCAAGATCGGACGGACTGACTCCGATTACGACCTCGACCTCTACGGCGGCACCACTGATCCCGACGAGGCGGCCGCGGTCCTCGCCGAGGGGCTCATCGGAGACCTCGCCGCGACCGATCCCGCGGCAGACAGCCGCCGCGCCGCCACCGCACTCGCCCAACTCCTCGGGCCGTACCGCGCCGTCCACGACCGGTTCCCGTCCGTGCCGGAGCTGCGGGAACTCCTCGACGGCTCGGCCGCGGCCCTGGACGCCCTCCGTACCGCACTCGAGGAGGCCGGGCAGGCCGCACAGCTGCGCGAACTCGACGCGCGCGAGCGGCAGTCGGGCCGTCCGGGAGACGCGGGGGCGCTGCTCGCCGACCGGATCGCCCTCCTCGACCGGCCCGCCTTCGCGGGTTTCTTCGACCCGACGGGGGAGAGCCGTCCGTTCTCGCTGCGCGCCCTCGAACACCCGCTGCGGGTCCGTATCGACCTGCCCGAGCGCGGCCACGCCGAGGCCTCGAGGATGCTCGCCCGCCTGGTGCTCGCCCAGTTCACCGAGTGCACCGCGGCCCGTACGGACCGGTCGCTCTTCGCCTGCGTCCTCCTGGACGACGCGACGCACACCGTCACCGCGGACGCGCTGCGCGGCATCCAGCGGCTCCGCTCGGCCAACGCCGGGGCGGTGCTGACCCTGCGGACCCTCGATGACGTGCCCGAGACGCTGCGCACCGCGCTGCTCGGAGCGGTGGGCTGCCGGATGGCCCTGGCCGGGGTGACGACCTGGGACGGCGCTCGGTTCGCCGAGGTGTGGGGCAAGGAGTGGGTCGAGACCCGCGATGTCACCAACCGCCAGATCATCGCGGACGAGCCGTTCACGCGGGTGGTGCACACCGTGCGCCGGCTGGTGACCGGGCGGGCCGTGACGGCCGAGTCCGTAACCGTACGGAAGGTGGAGCGCGAGCGCTGGTCCGCCTCCGAGCTGGCGCACTCGGTTCCCGCCGGCCATGGGGTCCTCTCGCTGACCACGGTCCGCGGCGCGCACGCCGCGCCGGTCCTGGTCGACCTGCGGTCCTGAAGGGCAAGCAAGGGCACGCGCAGCGCGCTCGAAGCGCACTCGCCTGCCGAGTCCGTGGACGGGTCCCGCGGATTCATCCGCTGAGGCAGAATCGGTAGCAGCCGTTCATACGGGACGGCGAAATCGTCGCTGAAGGTGCCATGCCTCCCACGCTTGCCTCCCTCGTCCACCACTCCGCGCTCAAGCTGGTCGTCCGCGCGGGGGAGGACCGGCTGGAGACGGCTGTGCGCTGGGCGCACGTCAGCGAGCTGGACGATCCCGTCCCGTACATGGAGGGCGGGGAACTGCTGCTCACCACCGCCATGAAGCTCGACGCCACGGACGCGGACGCGATGCGCCGGTACGTGCGGCGGCTCGCCGACTCGGGCGTCGTCGGCCTCGGCTTCGCCGTCGGCGTCAACTATGAGGACATCCCGCAGGCACTGGTCGACGCGGCCCGGGAGCAGGATCTGCCGCTGCTGGAGGTCCCGCGGCGCACGCCCTTCATCGCGATCAGCAAGGCCGTCTCGGCGGCCATCGCCGCCGACCAGTACCGGGCCGTCACCGCGGGGTTCGAGGCCCAACGGGAGCTGACCCGGGCCGCTTTGAGCGCCGAGGGCCCGACCGCTCTCCTCTCCCGGCTGGCCGCGCACACGGACGGGTGGGCGGCGCTGTACGACGCCTCCGGCGCGGTGGTCGCCGCCGCCCCCGAGTGGGCGGCCCGCCGCGCCGCCCGGCTCGCGGGCGATGTCGAGCGGCTGCGCGAGCGGCCCGCCCCCGCCAGCGCGGTGGTCGGCGTCGGCGACGACCGTGAGGACCGGGTCGAACTGCAGTCGCTCGGGACCGGCCGCCGGGCCCGCGGCGTACTCGCCGTCGGCACCGGCGCACCGCTGGGGACAGCCGAGCGGTACGCCGTGCACTCCGCGATCGCCCTGCTCACCCTCACCACCGAGCGCTCGCGCGCCCTGTTCGAGGCGGAACAGCGGCTCGGCGCCGCCGTGCTGCGGATGCTGCTGGCCGGCGAGCCCGAGCACGCCCGGACCGTGGCGGGCGAGCTGTACGGCGGCCTGCTCGACGCGCCGTTCCGGGTGCTCGCCGCCGAAGTCGCACCCGGCGCCGCACCCTCGGCCGAAGGCGCCACGAGGTCCGGGGAGGGCGAGCCCGACCCCGACCCCCTCGGCACGCTCGCCGATGCCCTGGAGTCGGCCGCTGCCCGCAACGGCGAACCCGTGCTGGCCGTACCGGCCGGTACACGCCTGACCGTGCTGGCGCCCGACGGCGGGGCGGCCGTCGCGGCCTGCGCGGAGCACGCCGCGGCCCTGGAGACCCGGCGCGCCGTGGCCGGCCGGTCGCATGAGCCGAGCGGCGCGGCCGAGGACCACGAACCGGTCATAGGCCTCTCCGCCCCGGCGGGCCCCATAGCGGCGGCGAACGCCTACCGGCAGGCGGAACAGGCCCTGTCCGTGGCCCGCCGCCGCGGCCGGGTCCTGGTGGAGCACGAGCAGGTCGCCGCCGGATCCGTCCTGCCGCTCCTCGCGGACGACGCCGTACGGGCCTTCGCCGACGGCATGCTCCGCGCCCTCCACGAGCACGACGCGACCGGCCGCGGTGACCTGGTCGCCTCGCTGCGCGCCTGGCTCTCCCGCCACGGCCAGTGGGACGCGGCCGCCGCCGACCTCGGCGTCCACCGCCACACACTGCGCTACCGGATGCGCCGCGTGGAGGAGATCCTCGGCCGCTCCCTGGACGACCCCGACGTCCGCATGGAGCTCTGGCTGGCCCTGAAGGCCACCTCGTCGCCAACGGATTGACCCGCGCCCGGCCATGCGTCGGCCCGGCGGACGCGCTGCCGGTGGCGTGCGGGTGGCCGCCGAGGCGAGTGCGGGAGCGGGTGGCCGGGTGCGCCGGGCGGCCGGCGCAGACCGCCCGCCCCGCATCCGCGGCCCGCCCCGCATCTCGCGGGGCCCGGCGAATCGTCCGCCGCGCAGCAGCCCGGACAGGCTCAGACCCCGAAGCCCACCGCAGGTGACAAAGCGGCGCGGGAACCCGTCGCCATCACTCCACCTCGGACAAACGCCATTTGCCGTCCCGACCCCTACGGTGGGGGCCAGAGCGTTGTCCGGATGCTCGGGCCGGGCCCGCGACGCCGGCACACCCGCTCTGCGCTAGCCCACCGCACATCCCCACCACTTCGGAAGGGCCGGGATCCGCTGTGACCACACACCACGCGTTCTGGCTCGCCGGCCGCGAGGCGACCGGCGACGATACGTTCGACGTCACTTCCCCCTGGGACGGCAGTCTCGTCGGCACGGTGAGCGTTCCCACCGAGGCCCAGGTCGAGGAGGCCGTGGCCGCCGCGCACGCGGTGCGCGACGAGTTCGCCGCGACACCGGCCCACGTACGGGCTGCCGCGCTCGACCATGTGTCGCGCCGGCTCGTCGAGCGCACCGAGGAGATCGCCCGCCTTGTCTCCGCCGAGAACGGCAAGCCCCTGAAGTGGGCGCGCGGCGAGGTCGGCCGCGCCATCTCGGTGTTCCGGTTCGCGGCCGAGGAGGCCCGCCGCTTCAACGGCGGTGAGGCTCAGCGGCTGGACTCCGACGCCGGTGGCGTCGGCAGGCTCGCCCTGACCCGTCGTTTCCCCCGCGGCGCCGTGCTCGGCATCGCACCGTTCAACTTCCCGCTCAATCTCTGCGCGCACAAGATCGCCCCGGCAATCGCGGTCGGCGCGCCGATCATCCTCAAGCCCGCTCCGGCGACCCCGCTGTCCGGTCTGCTCCTCGGCGAGCTGCTTGCCGAGACCGAGCTCCCGGCAGGCTCCTGGAGCGTGCTCCCGGTGGCCAACGACCGCATGCCCGCTCTCGTCCAGGACGAGCGGCTGCCGGTCATCTCCTTCACCGGCTCCGACAAGGTCGGTTACGCGATCATGGAGTCGGTGCCGCGCAAGCACTGCACCCTGGAGCTCGGCGGCAACGGCGCGGCCATCGTCCTGCCGGACTTCTCCTCCGAGGCCGACCTGGACTGGGCCGCGACCCGTATCGGGACCTTCTCCAACTACCAGGGCGGCCAGTCCTGCATCTCGGTGCAGCGGGTCATCGCCGACGCCTCCGTGTACGACCGGCTCGTGCCGAAGGTGATCGCGGCCGTCGAGGCCCAGGTCACCGGCGACCCCTCGGACGGCGCGACCGATGTCGGCCCGCTGGTCAGCGAGGACGCGGCCAAGCGCGTGGAGTCCTGGGTCGACGAGGCCGTGCAGGCCGGCGCGCAGCTGCTCACCGGCGGCAAGCGCGACGGTGCCTCCTACACCCCGACCGTGCTCGCCGACGTACCGGCCGATGTCACGATCTCCTGCGAGGAGGTCTTCGGTCCGGTGCTGACCCTGCAGAAGGTCGACGGCGAGGCCGCCGCCTTCGCCGCCGCCAACGACTCCAAGTACGGCCTCCAGGCGGGCGTGTTCACGCACGACCTGCAGACCGCCTTCCGGGCACACCGTGCGCTCGAGGTCGGCGGCGTCATCATCGGCGACGTCCCCTCGTACCGCGCGGACCAGATGCCGTACGGCGGCGTCAAGCAGTCCGGTGTCGGCCGTGAGGGCGTGCGCTTCGCGATGGACGACTACACCTACGAGCGGGTCATGGTCCTGACCGGCCTCGACCTCTGAGCCACCTCCCCGAGGTCCGGCAACTCCGGCAGTAACTCCGGCGGCCGGGGGCGCGCCCCACAACCAGGGCCCCCCCCCCCCCCGGTTAATGTAAAACCAAAAAG